>JANMCB010000392.1:0-6712 GCA_031360805.1 Rhodoferax sp. | reverse complement strand
TGCAGGCGGCGCATCAGCGGCTCGGTCATCACCGCGTCGCCAATCCATTGCGGGGCGATGATGAGCGAATTCATAATTGGGGTCAGTGATTCGCCTCAAAGTGCTCACCGGCTTTGAGTTTGTAGACCGTGCCGCAATAGGGGCATTTGCCCTCGCCGGTACTGGCCACGTCCAGGTAGACCTTGGGGTGGCTGTTCCAGATTTTCATGTGCGCCAGCGGGCTCGGGCAGAACACGCCGCCCTGGTGGTTGAGGTCTTTGGCCAGCAGCTCCACGGGCGCCGTGTCAACTTTAACCGTCGTCATGCTGCAACCTTGGTCAACCAGGAGGCGTACTTGGGGTTGCGGCCATTGACGATGTCAAAAAACGCACTCTGGATATTCTCGGTGATGGGGCCGCGCGAGCCACTGCCGATCTCAATGCGATCCAGCTCGCGGATCGGGGTGACTTCTGCCGCCGTGCCGCTGAAAAACGCCTCGTCGGCGATGTAAATTTCATCGCGGGTGATAGGCTTTTCCACCAGCTTCAAACCCAAGTCCTGGCAGATCGAAAAAACCGTGTTGCGTGTGATGCCGTTCAATGCGCCGGCGCTGGAATCGGGCGTGTAGACCACGCCTTTGCGCACCACAAACACGTTTTCGCCTGCGCCCTCGGAGACAAAACCCTGTGGGTCCAGCAGCAGAGCTTCGTCGTAGCCCTCGTCAGTGGCTTCCATGTTTGCCAAAATCGAATTGGTGTAGTTGCTCACGGCCTTGGCGTGAATCATGGTGATGTTGACGTGGTGCCGCGTGAAGCTGGAGGTCTTGACGCGGATGCCGCGCTTCAGGCCTTCATCGCCCAGATACGCACCCCAGGGCCAGGCGGCGACCATCAGATGGATCGTGTTCCCTTTGGGCGAGACGCCCAGCTTTTTGTCACCAATCCAGGTCAGCGGGCGAATATAGCAACTGGGCAGCTTGTTGATGCGCACCACGTCGAGCTGCGCCTGCATCACTTGCTCTTGCGTGAACGGAATCTTCATGCGCAAGATCTTCGCGCTGTTGAAGAGGCGCTCGGTGTGTTCTTCCAGGCGGAAGATGCCGGTGCTGCCGTCGGCCAGATGGTAGGCGCGCACGCCTTCAAACGCGCCGCAGCCGTAGTGCAGGGTGTGCGTCAACACATGGATTTTGGCGTCGCGCCATTCGACCATCTGGCCGTCCATCCAGATTTTTCCGTCGCGGTCGGACATTGAAGGGGGCTGGGCTGTCATTGGGGTTCCTTGGAAATCGGGGCCGTTAAGTTCGGCAATCTAAGTTCGGCAATTGAAGTGCGGCAATTTTACGGCGCAGCGGCAGTGTCGCCTGTTGCAGCGTCGGCCGATGCGGGATCAGGCCGGACCAGCACCCATTTCACCAGTTTTCCACCGTTGAATTCGCAGGTGACGTGGGAATCGGTGCTGTCGGTCCAGCGGTACAGTTCGGGCTGCTGGTCCTTGACCGTCTTCAATTCGCCCAAGGCCCGCGTCATCGCCACCACATGCAGCAAGGTGACGCCGCTGCGCAGTTTGGCGTTGAGCATGACGGCACTGGCCACGGAGCCGATGGGTCGGTTGGCGGCGCGTTTGAGAACCTGCATCATGCGGGTAAAGTGCAGCAGCAGCCCCATTACCAACGCGCCGGCCACAACCGCCACACCGGCCCAACCGTATTTGTAATAACCTGCGGCAACCAGCGCGACGCAGCCGACCGGAACCAGAATTTTTTGAATTTGCATGCGAACTTGATTGCTATATTTAAAATAGCCAATTATCTATAAAATACGTGAGCTGGAGGCCTAAAACGTTGCTATTTTTGAAAATTCCACCGGTTTGCGAGTCTAATATACCCAAATTGGGTAAATTAAGATGCAGATCCGGCGGTGGTTCCAGCCCTCATTTTCACCCGTGACCATGCCCCTCGACACCGCGCCTGACAGCCTGACTGGCCAGACCACACCGCCGCCCGTGCCAGCCCTCTATCCATCCCGGCCGACGCTGCGGTTCATGCTGTCGCACCCTGCGCACCTCATCGCACTCGGGTTTGGCGCGGGCTTGAGTCCGTTTGCGGCGGGCACGGTCGGCACGCTGTGGGCCTGGGTGGCGTTTTTGGTGATGCACAGCTATGGCATGACCGAGCTGGGCTGGGCTCTTTTGGTGGCAGCCAGTCTGCCGATTGGCTGGTGGGCCAGCACGCTGACCGCGCGACATCTGCAAGTGCTGGACCCCGGCTGCATCGTGTGGGATGAAATTGCCGCTTTCTGGCTGATCCTCTGGCTGGTGATGCCAGCCGGGTTGTTGGGGCAACTGGTGGCGTTTGCGCTGTTCAGGTATTTTGATGCCGCCAAGCCTGGGCCAGTGGGCTGGGCCGACCGGCTGTTTCATGGCGTCATGCCCAACGTCGACCCCCGCGCCTGGCAAAAAGCAGGGTTTGGCGTCATGCTGGACGACCTGGTCGCCGCAGGCTGTACGTTGCTGGTCATTGCTGCATGGAGGTTTTTTTGACACCTGTTGACCCCCCAAAACCAGTCGCCCAGTCTGTCGCGCTGCTGGCAGAGCGGCTGACCCAGCGAAATTGGCTGTTGGCAACCGCAGAAAGTTGCACCGGCGGCATGATTGCTGCTGCCTGTACCGACCTGGCCGGTTCAAGCCAATGGTTTGAGCGCGGTTTTGTGACCTACTCCAACCACGCCAAACAGGAGCTTCTGGGCGTCAGCGGTGCCCTGCTGGAGGCCCATGGCGCGGTCAGCGAAGCGGTGGTGAGCGCCATGGCGCAAGGCGCGCTGGTCCATTCGCGCGCGCAAATCGCCGTTGCGGTGACTGGCGTGGCGGGGCCCACGGGCGGCAGCGCCACCAAACCAGTCGGAACGGTCTGGTTTGGCTTTGCCACACCGGCTGGTGTGACCACCGAAATGCATCGCTTTGAAGGTGACCGTGCCGCTGTGCGCAATGCCACGGTGCAACACGCACTGCAAACTCTGGTGGCGCTGGCGGCGGGCTAGCGCCTGATCGGGTCATCGCTCTTTGCAGAATCAGGAGGTCAAGGAAAAAGGGATTCAGGCATAGGTCACCCAACTGGCGTGATCGGCATGGTCCAGGTGCGGCAGCGTGTTGTAGGTGACCAGCATGTGGCGCTTGGGCGTGAACGCAAATTCGGTGATTGACGCGTTGCGGATGCGCAGATTCAGTTCAATCGTGGTCTCGGGTGTGGTGCCAAGCACATGACCCACTGCGGTTGAAATCGGCCCGCCGCTGGAGACCATCAACACGTTGCCGTCGTGATGGGCCCGCACGTAGTCCAGCGCACTGGTCACGCCCATTTGAAAGTCAACGTAACTTGGCATGCCTTTGGGACTGACCACGCCATTCATCCACTGCGTCAACCCGTCTTTCAACAGCCGGAAGTGATGCCGGTACAGCTCGGGCGTGTCGGGCTTTTGCAGCGGCTCGGGATGGATCGCCGCGATCACCGCAGCGCTGTCGTACTCATTCAGGCCGGGCCATTGGATGGGATTGATTGCCCCCACGCTTGCCGCTGCGTGTGCTGCGCTGCACCTCGCCATGCCCTCCAGAATACTTTCAAGCGTCTGCGCGTGGCGGTTGAGCGTGCCCACCAAAATGGCATCGAAAGTCTGACCCTTGCTGCGCCAGTACTCGCCCAGGCGCCGACTTTGCTGGCGCCCGAGGTCGCTCAGGTTGTCGTAATCCGCTGCCCCGAAAGAGGCTTGGCCGTGGCGTACCAGATAAAGTTTTCCCATGCCGCGAATTTAAGCCAGTCGGTTGCTTTGCATTTGTCACCCGAGTGACCGGCTTGATCATTTAGCTACTAATTTTGTAGCATTTTGTCAGGCCATCCGGAAACATGCACCGCAAAGGGCGGGAGCGATGGCGCGCTCACCGTTAGTTACAAAACCGCCGCTGTTTTGTCACCAAATTTGTCTACCCTGAGTGCGGTCAAGCGTTGAGAGAGTTGCGCAAGTATTGACTGAACGAAAGCAAAAGGAACAACATGGCTGCAATTGCAGGAAACGCTGGAAACATCATCAGGACCACGTCCCATACCAAGCCACTTTGGCTGGCCGTTGGCGTTTTGGGGGCCGCCGTTATTGCGATGGCCGGCACGCTGGTCTATATGCAGACCCGTCAAATTGAAGCGCGGGCCGTACCGGCAACGGCAGGCCTGATTGAACCCAAAGACCTGGCCGCCTTGGGCAATGTGCCTGCTGGTGACAAAGGCGTGCCGGCTGGCGCCGCACAGGACGAAGTTGAAAGACCTGCCGTTGCCGCTGCCAAAAAGGCACCACTGCCTGCCAAAGTGGCCGTGACCAAGGTGGAGAAACGGGTATTGCCTGCGGGCGCTGCGTCACCGGCCACCGGTGCTCAAACCGGCGCATCCACCACCGTTGCCGCAGCGCCAGTCGCTGGAGCAGGAGGAGGCACTAACCCAGTCGCCGTGCAACCGGCACAGGTCAAACCCGTCTGTACCCAGTGCGGAACGGTGGAGTCCGCCACCACGCTGGTGCGTGCAGCACCGGCATCGGGCGTGGGCGTCGTGGCCGGTGGCGTGCTGGGCGCCGTTCTGGGTAACCAGGTGGGCGGTGGCAGCGGCAAGACGGCGGCCACGATCCTGGGTGCCGTAGGCGGTGGCTGGGCTGGCAATGAAATTGAGAAACGGGTGAAAAAGGAAACGGTGTACGAAGTCAAGGTTCGCATGGACGACGCCAGCACGCGCACCTTTGAGCTGGCAACACCCGTGGGCAACGGTGCCAAGGTGACGGTTGAAGGCAAGTCTCTTCGCCTGGCCGATGGCAGCCTGGCCAGCCCGATTCCTGTGCGTTCCCAAGGGCAAGCCGAGTCGCGCAGCGGCCCGGGTCCGAATCAGGCCGGTGGCTGATCGGTTGACAGCGCGGGCTTGGGCGTTTGCCGCTGGGCCAGGCCCAGTGCGATCGCGCCTGCAACGCTAAACGCCAGCATGACCCACAGCCCGGTGCTGTAACCGGCTTGCGGGCTCCAAAGCAACCCCAGACCCAAGGGTGCACTGGCCCGCGCCAGCGCCAGCGGCACGCCCAGCGCGCCGTTGAGCGACGCCACATGCTCGCGGCTGACGTACTGCGCCATCGCCGTGCCTTTGACGATGGTCAGCATGCCAACGCCCATCCCCCACATCAGCACAAAAAAGAACAGCAGCGGCAGGGCCTGGCCGCCAGTCTGCGCTCGCAGCCACGGCACGGCCAGCAGAGCGCTCAAGGCCAGCGGCAGCAGCCAGGGGATCAGCCGATTGGCGGTGTGAACGTCGAAATGGTGTTCAAAAAAATACAGCAGCAGCCGACCCAGCACCTGAATCAACCCGATGCTGGCCGGAATTGAAATCGCCCAGGTTTCGTCCAGACCCAGCTCCCGAAGCATCGTCACGATGTGGCTGGGCAGCGCGGCCGTGACCGCCATGGTCAGCACCACAAACAAGCCCAACAGCAGAAACGGCGCGCTGACCAGGTAATGGGACAGGCTTTTGGGGCTCGACGCAGTGGCGCGGCCAGTTTGGCTTACCGCTGGCGCATGCCTGAGCAACAAAAAGTGCAACGGCGCACACACCAGCAGATGCAGTGCGGCCAGTGCCAGGAGCGCATGGCGCCAACCCCAATGGCTGATCAGCCACGATGTCAGCGGCAGAAAAATCGTGCTGGCCAGCCCGCCCAAAAATGTGAGTGTGATGATGGCGCGGCGAAAATCCAGCGGGAAGCGGCGGGTCACCACGGCGAACGCCGGCGTGTACAAGGTGGCAGCCATTCCGGCACCGATACCCACCCAAACGGCGTAGAAGCCCGCTTTATTTGTAACAAAACTGTGTGCAATCAGGCACAGACCCAGCACCACCGAGCCCAAGGTCATCAGCAGGCGTTCATGACCGCGATCCAGCCACCGTCCCACAGGGTAGGCCAGCAGGCCCTCAACCAGCAGGGCCAGGCTGAACGCCAACGACGACTCGGCGCGAGTCAAGCCCAGTTCCTGCTCAATCGGCGCCATGATCAGCGCAAACAGGTAGTAAACGCTGCCCCAACTGATGAGTTGCCCCAAGGAGAGCCATCCCACCAGATGGCGATCGTAGGGAGCACTGTGGGGCATGCCAGGATTATGGCAAACCGGTGCGGTTGATGACACGGGTTGGGGCAACCCGGCCACTGGCATTCGCCTGATCCGGTGGAATCGCACCATGGCAAGGCAAAGCGGCCTGTTACAGCTTCTCACCAAGTTTGACGCACCAAGTTGCAAACCAATGGTTCAATTGCCTAAAGGCCTTGACTCTGTATTGACTTCTTGGTCGTGATAGTCGCAAAGGGCTTCTGAAATTCAAAGAATTCACAGTTGAGACACGCATTCCTGCCAA
Organism: Rhodoferax sp.; assembly: GCA_031360805.1. Lineage (GTDB taxonomy): Bacteria > Pseudomonadota > Gammaproteobacteria > Burkholderiales > Burkholderiaceae_C > JANYCG01. The sequence goes on along the minus strand of JANMCB010000392.1, from coordinate 315 downwards.
AATCATGAGTTGGAAAACATCAAAATTCGCAAGCAGCCTGATCAGCCTGTTTATAGACGCTGCGCCTGACACGGTGGAAGACCGCCGCATTGAAGCGGTGCGGGATGCCATGCTGTCCGCCATTGCCGACCTGACTCAGACCTCGGGTCTTGACACTATCACCCGGCGGCTTCGCTGGGCACCGCATGCGCAGTCGCTGTGGTACCTGCGCATCGACGTGATGACGTTGCTGTCGGACCATTTGGGTGAGTCAGAGGCCCACAACCGCCTGCGCGCCATCACCCAACTGTTTCGCGGCCTGGTGCCCCCCACCCA
>JANMCB010000387.1:0-3644 GCA_031360805.1 Rhodoferax sp. | reverse complement strand
CTGCCAAAGAACCAGGCGATGCCGTTGTCAGGCTTGGCCGGCTGGGTCGGCGCGCTGTTGCCCACCCACCAGGCGCTCCAGCCGCCGGTGGGCCCGGCCGCGGGCGTTCCTTCGCCCGAAACACCCCATCCAGGGTAGTCGGTCACGCCGTTGGCCAGGGCAAACGGGAACCGGTAACCTGAATGCAGCGATTGCACCGCCCTGACCTGCGCGGCAGTGAGGCAGTTGGCCGCATCTGCGCCAGCGCATTGCAGGCGGGTCACGTCAAAGCGCTGCTTGCAGGCCACCGGGTTGGCCACGAGGTTGTCCTTGATGCCGTCAGATTCGTCACAGGCTGCCAGCACCGCTGTGTGCACCAGCTCAACCTTGGCGCGTGGCAGCCACGCATCGCCCATGGTCGTCAGGCCGGCCCGGGCGCTGACGTGCTGCAGGCCCGTCCAGTTGATGACCGGCACGCGGCTGAAAATGCCATCAAAGTCATTGGGGTAACGCTGCGCCATCGCGAGCCCTTCCCGGCCGCCTTCAGAGCTGCCCACAAAGTACAGCTTGTACGGCGCGCGGCCATAAGCCCGCTGTGTCAGCGCCACCGCGACATCACGCACCTTCTTGTAAGAGGCGTGCGCGAAGTTGACAAAGGCTTCATCGTTCGCCGCAAAGGCCTGGGGCGCAACGCCAGGCGCATTTTGGTGGCCTGAATCGGTGCCATAGGTCACATAACCCTGTGCCAGTGGCGAAGGCTGGTCATAACGACCAGCAGGAATCAAACCCGTGGCGGTGGTCACCGAGCCATTGAATCCGCCGCCACCATATTGCACCGTGCGGCCGTTCCATTCGAGCGGCAGGTTCACCTGAAACAGGATCGGGGGCGCCGTCTTGTCAACGGGCAGGATGCGGCCCAGCACCTTGCAGGTGGTGGGGGTCTCCGGATTCACGCGCGAAGACGGCGTGGCACCGCGCTCGGCCACGCTCAGGAAGGTCGACGTCACCAGGCCTGCGGAATCGATCGTTGTGCCGCCATTGGGCAAACCGACGGCAGCGGCGTCCATGGGCGCCACAAGTGATGCACAAGCCTTCGCGGCGTCGGCGCCGAGGCTGAGCGGGCCATGTGGAGCGCTGGGTGCCAGGCTTCCACACGCTACCAAACTCATAGCTGTTAGCGAAATAAATCCAAGACTAAAAAGCCTTTTTGATTTGAATTGTCCGGTTTGCATGTCGTCTCCTTCGTTTTGATTGTTCAATCTGCCCAGTACAGCCGCGTCGGGTTGTCCACCAGCAACTTCTGCTGCAGTTCTTTTGTGACGGCGATGTGTGGAATGAAATCGACCAGCAGGCCGTCGTCCGGCATGTGGTCCTTCAAGTTCGGGTGCGGCCAGTCGGTGCCCCACAACACACGGTCGGGAAAACTCTCGACGATCTTGCGGGCAAAAGGGATCACGTCCAAGTAGGCGTTCTGTTCGCCATTCAAGGCCTTGGGGCCGGTGACCGAGAGGCGCTCGGGGCAGCTCACCTTGCTCCACACATTTGGGTGCTGCTGCATGAACTTGACGAAGAGCACGAACTCCGGGCCATCGACTGGCTGGCTCACATCAGGGCGGCCCATGTGGTCCACCACCACCGTGGTCGGCAAGGCGGTAAAGAAGTCCCAGAGCTCCGGCAAGTCAACCGACTCGAAATAGATGACGACGTGCCAGTTCCACTTCTTGATGCGTGTGGCGATTTCCAGCAGCTCGTCTTTGGGCGTGAAATCAACCAGCCGTTTGACGAAATTGAAACGCACGCCGCGCACGCCCGCGTCGTGCATGGTCTGCAATTCTGAATCTGTGACTGAGCGTTTGACCGTGGCCACGCCCCGTGCCTTGCCTTGGCTGTTCACCAGCGCATCGACCATGGCACGGTTGTCGGCGCCGTGGCAGGTGGCCTGCACGACGACGTTTTTGTCGAAACCCAGGTGGTCACGCAGCGCATACAGCTGCTGCTTGCTGGCATCACACGGCGTGTATTTGCGCTCGGGCGCAAAAGGGAACTCTGCCCCCGGTCCAAACACGTGGCAATGCGCATCGACCGCTCCGGCAGGCAGCTTGAAGCGGGGTTTGGCCGGGCCGCTGTACCAGTCAAGCCAGCCGGGCGTTTGGGTGAATTCAGTCAACATACTTCAGGCCCAATTTAGCCAGCGGTTCGCGCATGTTGTACATGTCCAGGCCCAAAATGCCTTTGGCCAGCTTGGCGCGTTTTTCGCCTTCATTGGCTTCGCGGGCGGCAGCGGCGTCAGCCACGCGTTGGGCCCAGGCGGCCGGCACGACCACCACACCATCGTCGTCGGCCACGATGGCGTCGCCAGGGTTGACCATCGCGTCAGCGCACACCACAGGGATGTTCACCGAACCCAGCGTGGCCTTTACCGTGCCCTTGGAACTGATGGCTTTGCTCCACACCGGAAAACCCATTGACGTGAGTTCTTTCACGTCACGCACGCCGCCGTCAATGATGAGCGCACGCGCGCCGCGTGCCTGGAATGACGTGGCCAGCAGGTCGCCAAAAAAGCCGTCGGTATTGGGAGACGTCATCGCCGCCACGACGATATCGCCTGGCTGGATCTGTTCAGCGGCCACATGCAGCATGTAGTTGTCGCCGGGGTGCAGCAGCACCGTGACCGCCGGCCCGCTCACCAACGCGCCCGCATAGATGGGCCGCATGTAGGTGTTCATGAGGCCCACGCGGCCCTGCGCCTCGTGCACCGTGGCCGAACCAAAGCGGCCCATTTTTTCGACGGCAGCCATGTCGGCGCGGTTGATGTTGCGTTTGACAATGCCCATTTCGTACATGATTAATGTCCTTGTTGTTTGAGTCGCGCATCCAGGCGCGGAAACACGCGCCGTGCGTTGCCTTCATATATCTGATACCGGTCTTCAGTGCTCAAAATTTTCGACGCCTCAATGTAGCGCTTGGTGTCGTCGTAATAGTTGCCGGTTTGCGGGTCAATGCCGCGCACTGCGCCAATCATCTCCGAGCCAAACAGCACGTTTTTCACTGGAATCACGGTGTTGAGCAGATCGATCCCAGGCTGGTGGTAGACGCAGCTGTCAAAGAAAATATTCTTCAGCAAATGCTCTTCCAGCAGGGGCTTCTTCAGCTCCTGCGCCAGCCCCCGGTAACGGCCCCAGTGGTAGGGGGCAGCACCGCCGCCATGCGGAATCAAAAACCGCAGGGTCGGGAACTGCTTGAACAGGTCGCTGGTCAAAAACTGCATGAAAGCCGTTGTGTCGGCGTTGATGTAATGCGCGCCGGTGGTGTGAAAACAGGCGTTGCAGCTGGTGGACACATGCACCATGGCGGGTATGTCGTATTCCACCATTTTTTCGTAAATCGGGAACCAGTGTTTGTCGCTCAATGGCGGCGACGTCCAATGCCCGCCGCTCGGATCGGGGTTCAGGTTGATGCCAACATTGCCGTATTGCTCCACACACTTCACCAGTTCCGGGATGCAGGTCTTCGGATCGACGCCAGGGCTTTGCGGCAGCATCGCGACCGGCACAAAATTGTCCGGGAAAAGCTGGCTGACGCGGTAACACAGCTCATTGCAGATTGATGCCCAGCTGGATGACACATTGAAGTCCCCAATGTGGTGCGCCATGAAGCTGGCGCGC
>JANMCB010000385.1:0-7246 GCA_031360805.1 Rhodoferax sp. | reverse complement strand
CGCCACATTGCGCGCTCCAGGTCTTTGCCCATTTGCGTGCTGTCTTGCGTGCCCATGCGGCACCATTCGCTGCCCACACAGGTTTTCACGGTGCGCAAAGCCTTGGCGTAAGCGTGGCCGCTGGGCATGCCGATGTCTTTCCAGACCGCCTGCAGGTCTTCCTTTTTGACGCCCAGCAGGTCGATGCGCTGGCCGCCCGTGACCTTGACGGTGGGAATCTCGTATTTGTCCACTGCGTCGGCAATTCGCCGCAGTTCGCTGGCGGTGGTCTCGCCGCCCCACATGCGTGGGATCACTGAATAGGTGCCGTCTTTCTGGATGTTGGCGTGGCTGCGTTCGTTGATGAAGCGGCTTTGCGGGTCGTCTTTGGCTTCCTTGGGCCAGCTCGAAATCAGGTAATAGTTGACGGCCGGACGGCACGATGAACAGCCGTTCGGTGTTTTCCAGTCAAAGAATTGCTGCACGCTGGCAATTGTGATCAGCTTGTTTTTGACGATGCGGTCTCGCACCGCGTGGTGGCCGTGGTCGGTGCAGGCGCACATCGCTTTGGTCTTTGGGGTGGCTGAATAATCACCGCCAGCCGTGAACATCAAAATCTGCTCGACCAGGCCGGTGCACGATCCACAGCCACCGCTGGCCTTGGTGTGTTTGCGCACTTCATCGACGGTGAACAGGCCTTTCTCACGAATCGCTTTGACGATGGTGCCTTTGCAGACGCCGTTGCAGCCGCAGACCTCGGCATCATCTGGCATGGTCGCCGCTTTGCTGTGGCCCTCGTGGCCGACGTCGCCGATGTTGGATTCTCCGAACATCAGCTTGTCGCGGATGTCGGCAATCGAGCGGCCATCGCGCAGCAGCTTGAAGTACCAGCTGCCATCGACCGTGTCGCCATACAGGCAAGCGCCAACCAGTTTGTCGTCCTTCAGCACCAGCTTCTTGTACACACCGCCAAATGGGTCGCTCATGACGATTTCTTCCGTGCCTTCACCACCCTGGAATTCACCGGCGCTGAACAAATCAATCCCCGTCACCTTGAGTTTGGTGGAGGTGAGCGAACCTGTGTAGCGGCCAATGCCAAACTGCGCCAGATGGTTGGCGGCCACTTTGGCCTGCTCGAACAAGGGCGCCACCAGGCCGTACGCAATGCCGCGGTGCGCCGCGCATTCGCCCACGCTGTAAATGCGTGCGTCGGTGGTGGTTTGCATGGTGTCGTTGACGACGATGCCCTTGTTGCAATGCAGGCGCATGGATTCGGCCAACGCGGTGTTGGGGCGAATGCCAACGGCCATCACCACCAAATCGGCAGGCAATTCAGTGCCATCCTTGAACTTGATGGACGTGACACGTCCATCCGCATTGCCTTCGAGCGATTGCGTCTGCGCGCCAATCATGAACTTCAAGCCCCGGCTTTCCAGCGAATTTTGCAGCAGCTTGCCGGCTACGTCGTCGAGCTGGCGCTCCATCAGCCAGGGCATCACGTGCACCACCGTGACATCCATGCCGCGCAGCATCAGGCCGTTGGCGGCTTCCAGCCCCAAAAGGCCGCCGCCAATGACAACTGCTTTCTTGTAGTGGGTCGCAGCGCTGATCATCTCGTTGGTGTCGGCGATGTCGCGGTAAGCAATCACGCCCTTCAAGTCTTTGCCGGGAATGGGCAGGATGAAGGGGTTGGAGCCGGTGCACATCAAGAGCCGGTCATATTCCACCTCAGTGATGAGGCCTTGTGAATCCTCCGCCCGAACGATGCGTTTGACACGGTCCACTGCCACCACCTTTTGGCCGGCATGCAGGGTGATGTGGTTGTCTTTGTACCAATCCCAGGAGTTGAGCACGATCTCGTCGATCGTCTGTTCGCCGGCCAGCACGGGCGACAGCAAAATGCGGTTGTAGTTGGGGTGCGGTTCGGCACCGAAGACAGTGATGTCGTACAGATCAGGCGCCACTTTGAGCAGTTCTTCAATCGTGCGCACACCGGCCATGCCGTTGCCGACCATCACCAACTTTGATTTTTTCACGGATACATCCAATCGTTCAATTCGAATAGACAACGCAATCCCCGTGCCAGAAGCGATACCCGGTTTCATGTTGCAATGCACCAAAATAGCGCTTGCGTTCCCTTTCGCCTCGCTCGTTCGGGCATGGCAATTGCGTATGCTGGTGCATGGCATTTGAAATTGACATCGGTTTTGCAAGCGTGGCGGGTCAAAAAGCCCACAATGAAGACTTTTGCGCCGCCATGCTGCCCCAAAACGGGCCGGAGGAAGGCTGGGGAGCAATTGCTGCAATCGCCGATGGCGTCAGCACCGGTGGCATGGGCAAAGAGGCGGCGCAGACCACAGTGACCAGTTTGGTGCGTGATTACTACGGCACGCCCGAAACCTGGGACACCACGGTGGCGCTGGACCGTATCATCGCGGCCCAAAATGCCTGGCTTTGCGGCATCAACAAGCGCCGCCACCCGGTGCTGGGCCTGACCACGCTCACAGCGCTGGTACTGCGTGGGCAAACCTACACGCTGGCACATGTGGGTGACACGCGGGCTTACCTGCTGCGCGATGAGAAATGGCGCGCTGACGAATTGGCTGGGTCCGAGCCTTCCGCCACACCGCCAAAGCAGCCCGCCCAGCGCAAATCGCTGGCTCGGCTTACGCAGGACCACGTCGTCCATCACCCGGATTTCCAGCACCAGCTGCTGCGATCAGTCGGCGCCGAAGACCACGTCGTGGTCGACTACATGCAGGGCGACCTGCAAGTCGGCGATGTGTTTGTGTTGCTCAGCGACGGCGTGCATGGCTCGCTGCGTGAGCGCCAGATTGCTGACTTGGCAGAACTGGCTGGCAGCGTCACACCGCAACAGGCGAGCCAGAACCTGCTGGCTGCGGCGCTGGCCGCCGGCAGTGGCGACAACGTGACTGCGATGGTGGTGCACGTCAAGGGCCTGCTGGGCGCTACCCTTGCCGATGCCCGGCGCGACGCGCAGGTGCTGCCGATTCCACCTCGCCTGCGCGTGGGCGACGGGATCGACGGCCTGGCTGTGACCGCCACCGTGGCCGACAACGGCATCAACGTGCTGTACCAGGTGCGCGAGTCCAAAACCAGAAGCCTGTATGCGTTGAAAACCCTCAACCCGGCGCGCGCCCACGACGTGGAGGAGCGCGCCATGCTGGCGCACGAGGCCTGGTTGGCCAAACGCATGCAGTCTGGCCGTGCCGGTGACCATCTGGTGGCGGTGCACGAGGCGTTGCCCAGCGGCCGGGAGCGCAGCGCCTTTTACCTGCTGTATGACTGGCATGGCGGAGAAACCTTGCAGCAGCAACTCGATCGGGGCCATAAATTCAACCTGCAGCAAGCCCTGGCCATGGCCACCCAAACCGCTCGCACGCTGGGCCAGCTGCACCGCCAAGGCGTGATTCACCGAGATGTCAAACCAGCCAACTTGCACCAGGGCGAAGACGGCGTTTTGCGCCTGCTCGATTTGGGTGTGGCCTTGAGCGGGCGGGAGCCCGAATCGCAACGCCTGCTGCATGCCGGCACGCCCAATTACGTCAATCCCGAGCAATGGGGCTTTAGCGCCGTGGCGCCGGAGGGCCCGAAGGAGCCGGCCGACGAGCAAAGTGACCTGTTCGCCCTGGGAGTGAGCCTGTACCAATTGCTCACCGGCAAACTGCCCTATGGCGAGGTTTTGCCGCAGCAAGTGGGGCGCTTTTACCGCGACCCGATAGCGCCCAGCCGCCACAACCCCGAGGTGCCCATCTGGCTCGACCATATCGTGCAAAAAGCAGTCGCGCGCGACAAGCGCAAACGCTTTGAAACCGCCGAGGAAATGCTGCTGGCGCTGGAGCGCGGCGCGTCAAGGCCGTTGGCCGCGCCGCATACCACACCGTTGATCCAGCGCGACCCCAGCACCATCTGGAAGATCGGCCTGGCAATTTCAGCGCTGTTCAATATTTTGCTGGCCAGCTTGCTATTGTTTTTTCCAAAATAGCAGGGCTGAGGCCGAAATCACTGCGCAAGTTGCTCCCTAGTCAGCCGCAGATACAACTGTTGCACTTGAAGTGTTTTGTTGAACCGAGGCGGTACCGTACAGTACTGCATCAACGTGCCACTTCAAGCGCACGGCATATCAGTGGGACAAAATTTTGAAAAAATCAGGAAAATCCGAAAACGGATATTTGGGTCTGCGGGCAGACGGTCTTTTGCAGCGCATTTTCAGTTCCCATTTGAACGAACTGCCTCACTCCCCAATCGCATCACTGCCGAAATCTCACATCAGTGAGACGTCAATGGGCAGGCGGTCAGTCGTCATTGCCGGGACTGGTGCTCCAACGGTGGTGTTTGAAGCTGGCTTGGGCAAAGGCAAAGAGGACTGGAAGGAAGTATTTGACAGTGTGGCAGGGCATACGCGCGCGATTGCCTATGACCGGGCCGGATACGGCGACAGTGAGCCATCCACGCAACCACGAGATGGCAAGCAAATTGTGCAGGAGTTGCGTGCCCTGCTGGCCGCAGAAAACTTGCCGCCACCGTATGTGCTTGTGGGTCATTCGCTGGGTGGCACCATTGTCAAACTGTTCGCCCGCAGCTTCCCTCACGAAGTTGCAGGCGTGGTACTAGTCGATGCCCGTCATGCAGATTTGGAACGACAGTGCCGTCAGGTCGGAGTTTTTCGTTTCTTGTACGAGCCGCCCAGACTCCTGTTCCTTTTGTCGCGAACGGCGGCACGCAATGAAATGAAAGCTGCACCCGTCACGATGCGGCAAGCCCGTCATGCCGGGCCTTTTCCGGCTGTGCCCTTGATTGTCGTGACCCACCGTAAGGCATCGACACATTGGCCGCGGGCTTTGGGCAAAGTTTGGGTGGCGGGTCAACACCACATGGTGAAGATGTCCAGCTTGGGTCGGATCAAGGTTTGCACCAACAGCGGCCATAACGTCCACCGGGATCGGCCGGATGTCGTGGTGCAAGCGGTCCTGAACGTGGTCAATGCAGTGCGGTACCTGCAAGTGAAGCGGTCGGTTTAACCGTGGCCATTAGTTCTGCTGGTCGCTATTGGGCCTTTTTCCTATTCAATTCGCGCCCGCCCCCCTTTTTGGCTGCGCTGAAAGTGAAGCAAATCGCGTGGCGATTTATCTGCTGCTCAGATCACGCACTGCGTGCGCGGCCTCCCTTTTCTGCCCAGGTACGCGTCCAGCGGATTTGCATGAACCGCAGCAACACCAGCATGGCTGCAGCGCAAATCGCAAAACCGACAAAGCCCCAAAGGTACGTGCCCGCATACTGTTTGCTCATCCCCATGGCGTTCGGAATCAAGCCGCCGCCCAAAGCGCCGATCTCACCGATCATTGAGCCGGCCACGGCTGTGGTCAGCGGCCAACGCAGCGGCACCAGTTGAAACAAGGCACCATTGCCCGCGCCCAGGGCGGCAAAGCAGATCAGAAAGAGGAGCATGGTCATCGGCAGTGAATTTTCGGCAAAGCCGCATAGCACCAACGTGACGCTGACCACTGTGAGCACGCCAGTCAGCGTGTTGACGCCGCCCCAATGGTCGGAAATCCAGCCGCCAAATACCCGAAGTGCAGCGCCCATAAACGCGGCGAGCATGGTGAGTTGGCCGGCCTGCACTTTGGAGACGCCAAACTGGTCGTAAAAGTAGCTTGGCAAAAAAGTCACCAGGCCAATGAAGCCGCCGAAGGTGACCGCGTAAATGAGGCTGAACGCCCAGCCGTCTTTTTCAAAAAGGCAGGCAATGTGCTCCTTGAAACTGGCGTGTTTGTCCAGGTCGGACGGTTCCTGGGCGAAGAAAACCATCACGGCGATCGGCACCATACAGGCAACGGCGGCAATGCCGTACACCGTTTGCCAGCCGAAAGCCTGCGCCAGGGGCGGCGCCAGCAACGCAGAGACGGCGGTGCCCACGTTGCCCGCACCAACAAGGCCCATGGCCAGGCCCTTGTAGCGCGGTGGGAACGAGCCTGAGCCCAGTGACAGCGCCACGCCGAAACTCGCGCCAGCAATGCCCAGCAGCACGCCCATGGCGAGCAGTTCGTTGAACGAATTGACGAAGAAGTAGCCAAACAGTAGCGCAATGGCAATGCCGCCCATTTCCACCAGCGTGGCGTTTTTGCGGCCAATGTATTGCGCAAGGATTCCAAGCGGAAAACGCATCAACGCACCGGCAAATATCGGGATCGACAACATCAAGCCTTTTTGCGCAGGGGAGAGGTTGTAGGTTTCGCTGATGAAGGGCGCCATGGTGCCGTTCATCACCCAGATTGCACAGGAAAACATGAAATAGAAGAAAGCCGCTCCCAAAGTCGGAGCGTGACCAGCTTTTAGAAACATGCGAAAGTAATTGGGGCTTGTTGCCATTGTTTGTGCCATCGCGCGAATCCTCGGTGGACGGGTTGGATGAATTCACAATGACAGTGCGAGAACCGTGCCAGTTTTAATTGTGGCTCACCGCACGGTGACGTGGGCCGCGCATGGTTTCGGGCGCCCTAACGCAAACGGCCCCATCACTTTGGTGCGCCGCAGAAATTTTTGCGCACCACCTTGGATCGCACGGGCTTTCACTTGAAGGAATCTGAAGCGGTTTGCCGATGGCATCGAAACCGGTGTTTGGCCTAAACTCAAACCCTATGGCATCAAACCTGCTGGTCTTGGGAATCGAATCATCGTGTGACGAAACCGGCGTGGCGCTGGTGCATTCGCAGACGGGCCAGGTGCCCCAACTGCTGTCACACGCACTGTTCAGCCAGATCGAAATGCACCAGGCCTATGGTGGGGTGGTGCCGGAGCTGGCCAGCCGCGACCACATCCGCCGCGTGTTGCCGCTGACCGCCGAGGTGCTGAATGAGTCGGGCCGCCACTTGGGCGAGGTCGATGTGGTCGCCTTCACGCGCGGGCCTGGCTTGGCCGGCGCGCTGCTGGTGGGTGCGGGCGTGGCCTGTGCACTCGGTGCGGCCTTGAACAAACCGGTGCTGGGTGTGCACCATCTTGGGGGGCATTTGCTGTCGCCTTTTTTAAGTGCCGATCCACCCCAATTTCCGTTTGTGGCGCTGCTGGTTTCGGGTGGGCATACGCAATTGATGCGGGTGGATGGCGTTGGGCAGTACGAGTTGCTGGGTGAAACGATTGACGACGCCGCGGGCGAGGCGTTTGACAAGTCCGCCAAACTGCTGGGCTTGGGCTACCCTGGCGGCGCTGCACTGTCGCGTCTGGCCGAGCAGGGCGACCCGAAAGCGTT
>JANMCB010000233.1:0-5219 GCA_031360805.1 Rhodoferax sp. | reverse complement strand
CCCCTGGTTCGCAAGCTGGTGGCGCAAGGGCTGCTGGTGCGCCGCCGCAGCGTTGAAGACGACCGCGTGGTGCTTATCTCCGTCACGCCAGCAGGGCAAGCCTTGAAGCGACGCGCGCACACGGTGCATGACCAGGTCGGCTGCAGCACACAGCGCTCGGCGTCCGAACGCAAGGCCCTCACCGCCACGCTGCAGGCATTGCGCAGCGACTTGAGCGCCAGAGGCTGAGCGTTAAAAGTCCGATTCAGGCCATAGCCCCATTTCTAATTCGCATTTTGACTTTCTTTAACTTTCACTTTCACTTTCACTGCTTCCCAAACGTATTTCTTCCCTAACTACCAGGAGATTTTTATGAAACTGATGAACTACGGCCTTCAGCTACTCGACTTCCAGAACCCCACCGCCGCGCCCGCACGCGTTGATTCGGTATTCTTGCGTCGCATCTCTTTTGCCCAACGCGCTGTTTTGTCCGCTGTGGCCTGCGCCGCCGCTGCACTGGCCGTGCCCGCATGGGCCCAGGTTGATCCCAGCCAGCTGGTCGATGCCTTCGAGAACGCCGGAGGCAAATTTCAGGGCTTCCGGCGCTCGGGTGCCAAGGGGCTTTGCGCGATGGCCGAATTTGTCGGCAACGCAGACGGCCGCGCTCTGTCGGTGTCGTCAGCCTTCAGCGGCAAGCCGGTGCCCGTAGAGGTTCGCTTTTCAATGGGAGGTGCCAACCCGAAGGCACCAGACAATGCCAAGAGCCAGCGCAACATGGCGCTGCAATTCAACCTGCCCGACAGCGAAACCTGGCAGATGGGCAACATCTCATCGCCAGTGTTCGGCGCATCCTCGCCGCAGCAGTTGTTGGATCGACTGGCATCACTGACACCCGACGCGACCACAAAAAAGGTCGATGCCGACAAAGTCAAGGCCTTCGCTGATGCCAACCCAGAGGTGTTGCTACAGGGCAAGTACTTCGCCAGCCAAAGCGTGCCGGCCAGCTTCTCCAAAATTAACTACTGGGGAGTACACGCCTTCGGTTTCACCGACGCTGCGGGTAAGAAGCAGTTTGGCAAATGGGTGTTCGAGCCAGTCGGCGGTACGCAAGGCTTAAGCGACGATGAGGCCAAGGCCAAGGGTGCCGAGTTCTTGTTTGACGACCTGCGCCAGCGCGTGACGGCAGGCCCCGTGGCTTTTGATTTCGTGGTGCAACTGGCGCAGCCGGGCGACAAAATTGACAGCGCCACAGTGCCGCTGCCCGATGATCGCAAGAAAGTTGTCATCGGTCGCCTGACCCTCAAGTCTGTATCGCCTGACTCCACCGGCCCTTGTGTAACCGTCAACTACAACCCGCTGGTACTGCCAAAAGGTGTCGAAGCCTCTGCCGACCCGATGCTCGCGGCCCGCGCAGCGCCCTATGCGGTGTCGCTAGGCCGCCGCCTGGTCGAAGGCGCCAAGCAGTAGACCGAAGGCAGCGCTGAATTGCAAGCACCCAAGCCAAAACACCGGTGACCCGCATCGGCCGCATCGACGCCCAAACCGGGTTGCGGCTTGTTAGTGCAAACGGCGCGCCGGTGGAGAACCGGTGGGCGTCGTTTGACCATTTTGGGTGATGGGGACAATCAATCCCGCCCCTGCTACCCCAACAGGAACCGACGGATTTCAAGCCGGAAACACGGCGCTTTGTCGTCCAGCTTCAAGCGGTAAAGATTAACGCTCAAACGCCATTGATTGCCAGGCAACGGGTCCACGTGGATGTCTGCAAAACCGCTGCCGCTGTTGGCTATTGCGTCGATCTGGACGGTGCCTTGGCCACCCAAGTCAACGGTTTCCTGCTGCAGCACGTCTGACGGAATCGAGTTGGCTCCCGGCAAAGGTGCATACAGCGGGGGCGTGACGATGGCGTAGGCTTTGACGCCATTGCTGAACGCCAGTTCGGCCGTGGCGTCGCAGTGAATGTCACCGGTCAGAAACACCACGTTCTTGACCTTGTTTCGGGCAATTGTTGCCAACACCTGTGCGCGTTGCAGCGGCGCCATTTGCCAGGTCTCCGCCATTCGATCGAACACCGGGGCTGGCAGGTTGGCATGTCTAAGGCCGGGAACCAGCAAGGAACCAGTGGCAATGAATTTGGGCGAGGTGTCGCCAGGTTTGAATTGACCCAGCCACTGTTCAAGTTCGTCCAGCTGCCCGGTCGTGCAAACCACGGGTGGCTTGGAGAAACGCTCACGCTGGGTTCGCGTGTCCAGCGCAAAGAATGCCATCCCGCGCGCTTCAAAGTGGCAGTTGAACCCTTTCGCGATCGAGTTTCTGGGTCCGTGCGACCATTGGTAGGCCGCAAACGATGCCACCGCAACACCAAACAGGTTCCGTGCTGCGGACCTGAGGACCTGTTTGCTTGAGATTCGGTCTTCAATGGACCACATGTCGTCGATCTCATGGTCGTCAATCACCATGTAAGTCGGCACACGGGAAGATACGCTGTTGAAGCCGCGCGCGCTGAAGGCACGCCGGTTGCGAATTGCAATTTTCTCAATCGGCGAGGGGTTGTCGATCAACCCGTAGGACGCGTCAGCGTAAATCTGATCACCCAGCAGAAGCATGAGATCCCGGTGCCCTTTGGGGTCACTGTCCAGCAACTCTGCAATGCGGGCAAAACTGGCGTCGGCCCGCATATCCTCATAACCCAGGCCGGGGTGGCGGCAACACGACGCCACAAAGCGCAGACCCGTCGCGGCGCTTGCCGGTGCGAGCAGCGCCGCATTGATTTTGGCGGTGTAGGGCAAGTTCTGATTCGGTGGCAGATGCCGTTTGTCCCGTGACAGCGTGGAAGGCTTGCCGCGCTGCGCTTCCTCCTCGGCGCGATGGTCACGAAAAGCAAGCGTCTTCCACAGTTGTTCGGCATCTCTGGCATCGAGATCACCGACCGGGGATATTTTCGCGACGAAGGAGACAGGCGCAACCGGGGGATTTACCGCAAACTGCTCAACAGCCAGATTCAACGCGGTCGTTTGAAGACCGGCGATTTGGGCAGAATTCAAGGCGTTTGGAAATTTGATCACGTGACTTAGCGGCGTACCTCCAATCCCCGCCGGCGTCGTCCCTCTTCCCGGTGGCTGGCCGTACTGGTTGGCTGCGTCCAGTTCATCCGGCGTGATGGGGCGACCAATCTGAAGGTTGCCGGGCGGTCGTGGGGTGCCCGGCCTTTGTGGCGCCGGATTGGGCTCAGCAGCGGGTCCGCCAGGTTGCGCTGGCTTGTGCGTCAGTTCATTCAACCAAAAGTTGTGGACGCTGAACATCTCCACTTCGTACGCAAGCCCGGTCGCATCCATTGGCAGCTCCAGGTCAGCCAATGCAATGGCAACCCGCGCCAGCTTGGAATCCGTCGGCACGCCGGACAAATCTTTGGCATCCTTCCCGGGCAACAGCGACAGCGGAACACGGACGATGGGCCATAGCTGGGCCTTGACGAACCTGCGCTCTTGCCGAACGGAATTGCTGTAGACCACCGTGACGGCATACCTGGCTTCATCCGACTCGGATTCGTCGACCTCGATCCACAGCCGCATCAAGCGGCACGGTTTGCCTGACGGGTCAGCAGATACGGACATGCCTTCACGGCTCCAGCCGAGAATCGGACCTGCCAACGGCGCCTTGGCTTGCGAGCGAAGTTCACCCGGCCGGTTGGCGCCTAAAGCCGGTGGTGGGAGGTGCCCGCCAAGGCGCCAGGCCTTGTCATAGAACGCCTTAAGCGGCTTCAGGATTTGTTGCTGCATCCGCGCTCCGTAACCGATGGTGCAGTCAAAATGCGCGAAGTCTTTGGCAACGATCAAGTCGAAGGCATTTGGAGCGTCGGAAGTCTTGGACACCAGGTCAAAGTTCACGCGTGAAAACTGCTCATGGGTCCGGCGGGCTGACTCCACGTCAAACAGCGCGTTGTGCGCGCCATGGAGGATGGCGATGGGCAGGCGAAGATATTTTGCAATATTGACGTCTGTGACATAAACGTTTTGTCCATCGGCATTGACCAGTCGCTCGTTCTCCACACAGCGTCCGCCATGCACCAGCAGTGTCGTGTTCGCTCGGCCAAAATAGATCGGCAGCCGGTCGTGGGTTTCTTCCTTGATCATGTCGTGTTTGAACATGCGCGAGATCGACCCGGTCAATCGCTTGCAGGTGCAAATTCCCGGGCGTGGGAAGTAGCGGCCGTTTTCGTGCGGGCACAGTTCACCCTGGTCTGACGGCAAGCTTGCAAACAACCGGTCCAGCAATGACTCCAGGGGCGTTGGTTTGCGCTCTGCAGCGGACATGCGAAGGTAATGAATGCCCAGCGTATCGCGCAGAATGCCGCCGGCTTGCAATCGCAGTTGGGCGGTCAGGCCCCCCACCAGATAGGCGTGCATTTGTGAAAGTGTGACCCCAGCGAGTTTGTTGACAATGTCGCCAGCATTGGTTTTCCTGTCGTAAACCAACTTGCCATCCAGCAACGACATGGCCATGGATGACGCGCCGACGCAATGCGCAAAGGCGTAAATCTGCAGCAAGTCATCGTTTTCACCCATGCCGAGTTCGCGCTTCACGGTTGCAAGGACAAGTTCGACCGCCATCGGGATGTCAAACTGCGCAATGTCGTCCATCGTGCACGGAAGTTTGGAGGCATCAAGCAACGAACTGGTGCGGTAGTCGAACAGCCAGACATCAAAGCCCTGCTCATAGAAGCACTCGGCGAGACCGGGCTCGTCCACTACGTTGCATTCGTTGTTGCCAGGGCGCGAGGTGTGGCGCCGGTGCTCCTGCGGAACCAGGCCGAGTGTGGATTGCGCAAATCCGTTGAGCATCAGCAGAACTTTAGCCTGCACGATGCAGTCTCCGTCGCGTTGTCTGGCAATCTCCGGTTGCCGGTAGCGCGTCAACCCCAGTTGGATCGTCTCCTTTCCTTTTGGCGACTGCTTAACCTCAAAAAACACTGGCGTTTGGGCGTTGACAAGCCGGATCGTCAGTCCGTCGGGCTCAAAAACCCGTAATGCCGGAAACACGGGCCAGCGCGTGGGCGGATCGCTATCGGCGTCGGGAATGGGACCCTGGTCACGGTCAAATTCAATCGGCAATTTGTCGGGATAGTCCGGCAACCTGAAATCCCACAGGCGGGTCTTGATCAAGAGCCGGGCAAACCACAGCGGGTAGCCCAAGAGCGCCAGCAGCGCATTGGGCGTGTCGCGCTGCAAACCCAGTTGCGG
>JANMCB010000361.1:0-13309 GCA_031360805.1 Rhodoferax sp. | reverse complement strand
TTCAAGGTCGAATTGATGTCAATGCCATACCCGCCGCCCATGGCAAACACCAGCGGGATGCGCCGCTGCCAGCACCAGTCCATCACCCGGCGGTCACGCGCTTCCAGCCCGTCGTAGCTGAGCTTGAGGCGGCCCAACCGATCGCCCTCGTGCGGATCGGCACCGGCCAGGTAAAGCACCAAGCCGGGCTGAAACCGCTGCTCCAGCGTGTGCAGGGCATGCTCCAGCGCTTCCAGGTAAGCAACGTCCTGGCAGCCGTCGGGCAGGTCCACGTCCAGGTCACTGACCTCCTTGCGAAACGGGAAGTTCTTCTGCCCGTGCATTGACAACGTGAACACGCTGTCGTCACCCTGGAAAATGCGGGCCGTGCCGTTGCCCTGGTGCACGTCCAGGTCAATGATCGCAACCTGCAAAGGCTTGCGAAGCTGACGGTGCAAACGCGCCCACTCCGCTTGCATCAACCTTGCGGTGACGGCGAAATCATTGAACACGCAAAACCCGCCCCCTTTGTCAGCATAGCTGTGGTGCGTGCCACCCGCAAGGTTGGCCGCCACGCCCGCCGCCTGGAGGCGTACCGGGCTGCCGGCCCCCGACGACTCCAAGCCCAGACTGACACGTGCGGCGGCAATACTCGCGCCCACCGAACGGCGCGCCCGCTCTGCCATGGCGGCACTCCAGGGGAAGCCGATTTCCCGCATCACTGCCGCTTCAGCCGACCCGCCGCTGATCGCCTGCACGTAGGCGGGCGTATGGCAAAGCGCCAATTGGCCGTCGGTTGCAGCGGGTGCCTGTTCCAACTGCACCTCTGGGCAACTGTGCGTCAGCCATTCACGCAGCAAGCGGTACTTGGCCATCGGGAATCGATGGCCGGCTGGGAGGATGAGTTCAAACTGGTCGGCGCTGAAGGCTTTCATGGCCCTGATTTTGCTCTCAGGGCACGCCAGTTCTCCATCAGGGCTGGTGGATCGGCACGGCTACGCAGATGTAGCCAACAATTCACCCAGGTGCTTGTCGACCTGCTCAATCGCGTCCGGGTCGGCACCGAACAGCGCGAGGTGGCCATCGATGCTCTTGATGGGGCGAAACTCGCTCTTGGAGATCATCTTCTGTTCGGGCTCGCAGTCGCTGGGCGGAAAGAACATGTCCGTGCTGATTGGCATCACGAAAGTTTTTGCCTTGACGCGGCCGAGCGCTGCCTTGAGGTCACCGCCGGTATGACGGCTGACGTCCCCGCGCTGCCACTTCCAGGCCATGCACAGCAGATCGTTCGGGTCCATCACACCGAAGTAGCCGTTCATGAAGTTGGTGATGAAATCGTCCAGTGACGAAAAGCCCAGCGCCGTGTAGCGCCCCTGCTGGAAAAATTCGGTGCTCCAGCCCATCACCGCCCACATTTTGGCGTGGCGGCGAAGGCCATCGCGCACCTCCATGTTGGAGGCATACCAGCCGCCCTTGAAGCCGGGATCGCTGGTGATGGCTTCTACCAGCGTCTCGGTGAACAGGAAGTCATGCACCGTGTTTTTCGCAGTGCCGGCAATTGGCGCAGCGCGTTTGACCATGTCAGGGTATCGAACGGCCCATTCATAGGTCTGCTGTGCGCCCATGGAACCACCCACCACCAGCGCCAGGCTTTTGATGCCGAACTTGTCGGTCAGCAATTTGTGCTGCGCCCGCACATCGTCCCCGATACGCACTTTGGGGAAATTCGCCATGCCGCCCGGCCAGGCCGTGTTGTGCGGCGAACTGGAGAGGCCGTTGCCAATTTGGTTGATACAGATGATGAAGTATTTGTCGGGGTCCAGCGCCCGGCCCTTGCCAATATAGACCTGCTCCATGATTTTGCTGGTGCCCGAATACCAGGTTGGAATCAGGATGGCGTTGTCCAGGGCGGCGTTGAGCTTGCCAAAAGTGGCGTAAGCCAGGCTGCAGGCGCGAATCGTGCCCCCTTCCTCCAGGTCGAGGTTGCCAATGTCATGCGTCTCATACGGGCCGTGGGCTTCTTGCGAATAAAAGGAATTGGTAATCATGGTTTCGTTGCTCCGGTTATTGTGCTTATGGATGAAGTGAGTGCTTTCAAGTGGCTGGTTACTGGTGACTGGTTACTGGTTACGCAAGCTCGAATCCTTCGTAACCCTTGGCGGCGACCTCGTCGCACTTCCTGCGGTAGCCGCCTACCCCTTCGGGTGCGAGGTAAGGCAGAAAGGCGCGCGGCTTGCCAGGAATGTTTGCGCTCATATACCAGGAGTTGGCGCCAACCATCAAGGTGGCGTTGACCACCTCGTTGACGTGCGCGACCCACGCTTCCTGCGCCTGTGCACTGGCCTCAATCGTGGTCTGGCCGGCCTTGCGCATGGCGGCAATACACTCTGTCACCCACTCCACGTGCTGCTCAATCGACACTGGCATGTTAGACAGCACCGAGGGGCTCTGTGGCCCGGTGATGGTGAACAGGTTCGGGAAACCGGCGACCGAAATGCCCAGGTAACTGTGTGGGCCGTCCACCCATTCCTTGTCCAGCGTGCGACCTGCGCGGCCCTTCAGGTTCAGGGCCTTGAGCGGGCCGGTCATGGCGTCAAAGCCGGTGGCAAAGACGATGATGTCGAGCTCGTATTCCTTGCCCCCCGCGCGGACTCCTTTGGCGGTTATTTCTTCAATCGCACCGTCGATTTTGGCATCGACCAGCAGCACATTGTCCTTGTTGAAAGTCTCGTAGTAATTGGTATCAAGTGGCTGGCGTTTGGTGCCGTAGGCATAGCCTTTAGGAATCAGCTTTTCAGCCACCGCCGTGTCTTTAACTGTCTTGCGGATCTTGCGCTTGATGTATTCGGCGCAGATGTCATTGCTCTCCTGGTTGAAAAACATGTCCTGGTAATTGCCCAGCCAGAAGGCGAAACCACCCGCGTCCCACATACGGTCGAATTCGCGCTCACGCTCCTCGGGCGTGGCTTCCAGCACAGACTTGGGGATGAAATAGTGCTCCTGGCCAAAAAACGATTCACGGATGCGTTTGACAACCCCGTCGTAATCGGCCTTGCGCGCCTTCACCACGGCGGGGTCTACCTTGCCGTTGCGCGCCGGGACGCAGTAATTGGCGGTGCGCTGGAACACGGTGAGGTGCTTTGCCTGCTGGGCGATTTCCGGGATTGCCTGCACTGCCGTGGCCCCGGTGCCGACCACGCCAACGCGCTTGTTGGTGAAGTCAACGCCATCGTGCGGAAAGCGGCTGGTGTGGTACCACTTGCCCTGGAACTTTTCCAGCCCCTTGATCTGTGGCATGTTGGTGGTTGAAAGGCTGCCAACTGCCGCAATCAAGTAGCGTGCCGAAACGTCTTGTCCATGGTCGAAGTGCACCGTCCAGCGCTTGGCCTTCTCGTCGAATTCCGCCCCCGTCACGCGCGTCCCAAACTGGATGTCGCGCTTCAAGTCGAACCGCTGGGCAACATGCTCCAGATAGCGCAGAATTTCGGGCTGCTCCGGGTAACGCTCGGTCCACTCCCATTCCTGCAGGAGCTGCTTGTCAAAGGTGAAGCCGTAAATATAGGCATCAGAATCGCACCGCGCGCCGGGGTAGCGGTTCCAGTACCAGGTTCCACCCACGGTGTCGCCCGCTTCGTAGACCCGAGCCTTCAGGCCGAGTTGGTCGCGAATGGATTTCAGCATGTACATGCCCGAAAAACCAGCGCCTATGATGACCGCATCAAGTTCGGCCGCGACGCTTGAAGTCGCCTTTGAGGTCTCCTGAGAAGTCGCCATATCAGTCTCCTGTTCAAGTCAAACCGTTGGGGGGAAGCTCTGCCACTTTAGGAGTGGCGCAACGGGAGGTCTTGAAGGAACTGGGCGATTTGTTGAATAAAACGGTGGGCCATGCGCACCGAGGTGCGACCGCCGCTTTCTCAGATTTCCGGATTTCTGCGCACTACTGCTGGCGTGGTGTGCAACCGTGCCTGGAAAACCCGCGTCAAGTGGGCCTGGTCGGCGAAGCCACATAGGGAAGCGACTTCCTTGACCGGCAGCACACCTTGCGCCAGCAACCTCTGGGCGCGGTGAACCCGCTGGTTGACAACGTAAGCGTGGGCAGCACAGCCAAAATTTTCACGAAAGCGCCTACTGAAACTCCACACCCCAAGCCCAACCACGCCTGCCAGCGCCTCCAGACTGAGCGGCTCATGCAACCTGCTCTCCACATACTCGGTGACACGCCGGGTCTGGCTGGGCGTCAACCGCCCTTTGCCCGACGCCTCGCGCAAGGTCACTGTTGCATAGCTGCGCAGCATATGCACAGCCAATTGCGTGGCGATGGCTTCCACATAAAGCGACCCACCAATTGAGCTCTGTGTGGCCTCTGCGGCAATGCTTTGCACGGCGGCAGTCACGATCGGGTCGCGCGTCTTGAGCACGTCATGCAGGCGCACATCGGCCACCGAGCGGTCCATCATTTCATTGGCCACGCCGGACACCAGTTTTTCAGACAGGTAAACATGGCTCACATCAATGTCATCGGTCCAATGCCAATGGGAGCCTTGGGAGCGCGTCAACAATGAGATGTCGCCGGGCACGCATTGAGTACGCGTCCAGGCGCCGTCAACCCGGCGCTCCATGCGGGTGGCACCACGCCGGTACGAGACGATGATGAAGTCGCGCATGGCAGGCACCTCAACGTCTGAAGGCGCGTAGCGGTACGAGCGCAGCCCGACGCCGTTCCAGCCCAGATCGTCGCTGGTCGACAGAACTTTACCGGGCACCCATTTGGGCAACTCACTGGCAGTGATCAGCGCAGACATCCCTCGGATACTCCTGGCAGAAACGGAGTGCCAGTCTATCAGCGCCGGCTAAACATTGCCAGAGCACGAGCCAGCCACCATGCGCAGCCTGCAATGCACTTTACCTAGCCCTGTTCGCCATCCTCTGTGGCCGGCCAGTCGCGGATGTAGGCCTTGAGCATTTTGTTCTCAAAGTTCTGGCTGTCAACCACCGCCTTGGCGACGTCATAAAAACTGATGACACCCATCAACATCATCCGGTCCACCACCGGCATGTATCGGGCGTGGCGCTCAAGCATCATGCGGCGCACCTCGTCAAGTTCAGTCTCCATGGTGCAGGTGAGAGGGCCGTTGTCCATGGCTCGGTAAACAGTGGTGGTGCCCACGCTGCCGCCATTTTTAACAATGCTCTGGATGACCTCGCGAAAGGTCAGCATGCCGACCACTTTGCCGCCTGCCATTACAACCAGAGAGCCGATGTCGTTGTCGGCCATCACGCTCATCGCCTTCGAAAGCAGGTCTTCAGGCGTAGCTGTGTAGAGCGTTCCGCCCTTGACGCGCAATATATCGCTGACTTTCATGGTCACTCCTTGTTGCTCCGCAGAGCACGGGGCTTTCTGACTCAAATATAGCTCACAATGTCAATGAATCTGGTTTCGATTTTTGAGCACATTTAAACCGTGGAGACTGTATGTCTGGCTATTCTGACCCCGGCTTTGATACTCTCGCGCTGCACGCCGGTGCCACTCCGGACCCCACGACGGGCGCAAGAGCGGTACCGATCCACCTGACCACCTCGTTCGTCTTTGAGTCCAGCGACCATGCGCAGTCACTTTTCAACCTGGAGCGTGCCGGCCACGTTTATTCGCGCATCAGTAACCCGACCAACGCCGTTCTGGAACAGCGTGTTGCCGCGCTAGAAGGCGGTATCGGTGCCATTTCGACTTCCAGCGGGCAGGCCGCCCTGCATTTGAGTGTGGCCACCCTCATGGGCGCGGGTTCGCACATCGTGGCGTCCACCGCGCTGTATGGCGGCTCGCAAAACCTGTTGCATTACACGATGCGGCGCTTTGGCATCGACACCACCTTTGTGAAACCCGGCGACATCGACGGCTGGCGCGCCGCCGTTCGGCCAAACACCAAGCTCTTTTTCGGCGAAACCGTGGGCAACCCTGGGCTGGATGTGCTGGACATCCCCACGGTGTCCGCTATCGCGCACGAAGCCGGTGTGCCGCTGCTGGTGGATTCCACCCTAACCTCGCCGTGGCTAATGAAACCCTTTGAACACGGGGCTGATCTGGTTTACCACTCGGCCACCAAGTTCCTCTCCGGCCATGGCACGGTGATTGGCGGCATTGTGGTTGACGCCGGCAGTTTCGACTGGGCCGCTGCCAATGACAAAACCGGCAAGTTCGCGGAGCTGGCCCAGCCTTACGACGGTTTTCACAACATGGTATTCACCGAAGAATCCACTGTAGGCGCCTTCCTGCTGCGCGCGCGCCGCGAAGGCCTGCGCGACTTTGGCGCATGTATGAGCCCACACACCGCCTGGCTGATCCTGCAGGGTATCGAGACGTTGCCTTTGCGCATGGCGCAACACATGCGCAACACCGATCGTGTGGTTGAATTCCTCGCGGGCAATGCCTTTGTGGCACGCGTCGGGCACCCGATGCTTGAGTCGCACCCCAGCCACACAATAGCCCAAAAGCTGCTGCCGCGCGGCGCCGGTTCGGTGTTCAGTTTTGACCTTAAAGGCAACCGCGAACAGGGCAAAAGATTTGTCGAAACCTTGAAGATTTTCAGCCACCTGGCCAATGTGGGCGACTGCCGCAGCCTGGTCATCCACCCAGCCTCCACCACCCATTTCCGCATGACGGACGAAGCGCTGGCTGCGGGCGGAATCACACAGGGCACGATCCGGCTCTCGATTGGTCTGGAAGACGCCGACGACCTGATTGACGACTTGAAGCGTGCTCTGAAAGCCGCTGAGAAACTGGCCTGAGCAGGAACGCCCCATGAAACTCACCGTCAAAGGCCACGCCACTTATTGCTACACCGGCGGCAAAGCGCTTGATGCCGCCAAACCCACCGTGGTCTTCATCCACGGCGGTCTGCACGACCACAGCGTCTGGATTCTGCAAAGTCGCTACTTTGCCAACCACGGCTGGAACGTGTTGGCACCAGATTTACCGGGCCACTGCCGCAGCGAAGGCACGCCACCGTCTTCGGTGGAGGCAGCCGCTGATTTTGTCTTCGGGCTGATCCGCGCCGCGGGCTTAAGCGCAGTCTCGCTGGTCGGCCACAGTTTTGGTTCGCTCATCGCCATGGAGGTCGCCAGCCGGGAGCCCGGTTTGGTCAGCAAACTGGTGCTGATTGGCATCGCTTCCCCGATGAAAGTGTCAGACGCGTTGCTGGAGGGCTCCATCAGCACACCCGTCAAAGCCATGGAAATGGTCAATGTGTTTTCGCGCTCAACCCTGGCGGCCCCTCCGTCAGTGCTAGGGCCGGGCACCTGGGTTTATGGTGGCTCTCTGGCACTGGCGAAACGGGTGTTCGCCAGTAACCCGAATGCCAACGTGTTTCACGCCAGCTTCAAGGCCTGCAATGACTACACCGGTGGCGAAGCTGCCATGGCCAAGGTCCAGTGCCCGGTGTTGTTCATTCTCGGGAACATGGACCAGATGACCCCACCCAAGGCGGCCCAGGGACTGATCAAGGCAGCGCATCAGCACGGCGGCCCAGCACCCAAAGTGATCATGGTGAATTCCGGTCATCACCAAATGAGCGAAGCGCCAGAGGCGACCTTGGCGGCGCTTCGTGATTTCCTGACCGACAAGTCTTAAGCCGTCAAGTCTTTGACGGTCTCCGTCGGGCCATTGGTCTTGACCGACTTGATACCGTTGTCCCGCCCGGACTCATCTTTGTACATCTGGCTGGTGCCGATGATCTGGTGGTTGCCCGCCTTCAAATTGAAGAAAGTGCGGCCGTCTTTGGCAGTCTCACGGGAATAACGCGCGTCGTCCGCGCTGTTTTTCTGCACTGAAGCAATCCCGTTGCTGGCTGAGGCCTTGGCGTCATACTGCTCGCTGCGCAGAATAACTTCGCTATTGCCCGCCTTCAAGACGAAGGAGAACTGCCCCTTGTCGGTCTTGGTGAGTTCGTACCATCCAGCCATAGTTGCTCCTGAAGAGAGAGAGTTGAGGAATCCGCATATTAACCCCATCAGCAAAGCTGTCTATTCCATGCCCACTGCCTCGCCCTTTGTCGCGACACCGCCCATGACCCGCGCCCGTGCACAAGAGATTGCCGAAAGCTTCGACCTGCGCAGATTGCCAGCAGACTTTTATGCGAACCCTTACCGGGTGTACGACGTGTTGCGCGAAACCGAGCCCATCAAACGTATGCCGGATGGTTCGTATTTCCTTTCGCGCCATGCCGACCTGGTTGCGGTCTATCGCGATGCGCAAACCTTCAGCGCCGACAAAAAGGTGGAGTTCGGCGCCAAATACGGCGAAAGATCGCCGCTGTTTGCCCACCACACCACCAGCCTCGTCTTCAACGACCCACCATTGCACAGCCGCGTACGCAAACTCATCATGGGCGCCCTAATCCGCCGCGCGATTGACGGGATGGAGCCCGCGCTTATCGCACTTGTGGACGCTCTGCTCGATCGGATCGCAGCCAAAGGCGGAGGTGACCTGGTGGAAGACTTCGCCTGCGCCATCCCGGTCGAAGTCATTGGCAACCTCCTGGGTGTGCCGCATGCCGAACGTGGCCCATTGCGCGGCTGGTCATTGGCGATCCTCTGCGCGCTGGAGCCCCAACTCACACCTGCTCAGGAAGCGCTCGGCAATCAGGCTGCGAGAGAGTTCACTGGATATTTAGAGGGCCTCGTAGCGCACCGCCGAAAGCACCCCGGTGACCCGCAACACGATGTACTGACGCGTATGATACAGGGCGAAGGCGGCGCCAAACTCAACGAATCCGAGCTTCTGCAAAACTGCGTCTTCATCCTCAATGCGGGGCATGAAACCACAACCAACCTCATAGGAAACTCGTTGGTCGCCTTGTGTGAGTGGCCTGAAGTGAAAGCCGAGTTGCTATTGAAAACTAGTCGCCTAGAGCTTGAGGTTCAAGAATCAGACATCGGTTTGAAGCTTGCCATCGACGAATTCCTGCGTTTTGAATCGTCCAACCAGTTGGGTAACCGGCGAGCCTTGAAAGAGGTGGTTCTCGGCGGCCATCACCTGCCTGCCGGCTCTTTGGTCACTCTCGGCATCGGCGCCGCAAACCGTGACCCGACGGTTTTTGAAAACCCCAATGCACTTGATCTGTCACGCGGTGACGAGTCACAGGGAAAAGCGCCGAATCGCCATCTCGCCTTTGGGTTTGGCATCCACCAATGCGCGGGCCTGAGCCTGGCCCGCCTAGAAGGCCGCATCGCCATTGGGCGATTCTTGAAGCGGTTCCCAGATTACAAACTCACCGCCCAACCACAACGCGGAATGCGGGCGCGGTTTCGCGGCTTCTTGTCAGTTCCCTTTTCTGTGAGTTGAGACCCAGCAAGTCAGCTCCTGCAGCAGAGGCCACGTAGTTTCACGTAAGGCACGACATGAACTTTGACCTTAATCTACTTCCTTGGCGCGTGCGGCAACGAATGGCCCGCGTGCGGGAAAGCGATTAGGCGCGTTTCAGCGGCCGATGGCAGAATGATTTCTTTCGCAACCAGAATCGGGGAACCCATGAAATCCATCCTGAAAATAGCACTTTTTTCCGCAGCGGCACTCGGCATCGCCGCGTCTGTCGGCGCGCAGCAACTCTCCATCGCCACGGGCGGCACGGGCGGCGTTTATTACCCATTGGGAGGCGCCTTGGCGGCGGCTTTGCAGAAGAACATTCCGGGCCTGACCGCCACCGCCGAAGTCACTGGCGGCTCCGTTGACAACCTCAAACTCATTGGCAGCGGGAAACCCTACGTCGCCTTCGCCATGACCGACGCCTCCTTGGACGCCTACAGGGGTGAAGACAAGTTCAAGGGCGCGAAAGTGGCCATGAAAACCCTGATGGTGCTGTACCCCAACCGCATGCATGTAGTCTCCGTG
Organism: Rhodoferax sp.; assembly: GCA_031360805.1. GTDB lineage: Bacteria > Pseudomonadota > Gammaproteobacteria > Burkholderiales > Burkholderiaceae_C > JANYCG01. The sequence goes on along the minus strand of JANMCB010000361.1, from coordinate 3,447 downwards.
GAAGGCAAAGGCATCAGCAAAATGGCCGACCTCAAGGGAAAACGCGTCTCAACTGGCTCCCCCGGCAGTGCCACCGAAGTGATGGCATTTCGTGTGATCGAGGCGGCGGGCCTTGACAAAGACAAAGACATGAAACGCGAGCGCCTGGGCGCAGCGGAATCGACCAACGCCATCAAAGACGGCAAGATCGACGCGTACTTCTTCGTTGGTGGCCTGCCCACTGCCGCTGTGACCGACCTGGCCAACACGCCAGGCACCAAAATCAAGATGGTAGACCACGCTGAAACCGTGACCACCATGAACAAGAAGTACGGCAACCTGTATGTGGAAGACAGTATTCCAAAAGCCATGTACCGCGGCATGGAGGCCGACAACAAACAGGCCACGGTGATGAACATTCTGGTTGCGCCCGACAGCATGGACGAAAAAACCGCCTACAACATCGTGAAAACCATTTTTGACAAAAAGTCCGACCTCGTGGCTGCCCACAAGGAAGCTGAAAACTTCAAGCTGGAAACCCAAAGCAACGCCGCCTCGCCAATCCCCTTTCACCCCGGCGCGATCAAATACTTTGCTGAGAAAGGCATCAAGCTGAACTGAACGCCTGACGCAGCAATTGCGACAGACCCCACACATACCCCGCCACCTTCGGCGGGGTTTTTTTTAAGCAGACCCCGCCCGATGACCGACACCCTCCACGCCACCACCCTGCACGCCCCCGCCCCGGGCATCAGCGAGGAAGCCCTGAAGAAGGCCGAAGCTTTTGTTGAAACCGACGAAGGTGCTGCGAACAAATTCCGTGGCTGGCTGGCGGTGCTCATCACACTGACGGCAGTGGGCATGTCGGCGTTTCACCTTTACACCGCCTACGCCATTTTCCCCACCCAATGGTTGCGGCCCGTGCATGTGGGCATGGTGCTGGTCTTGTGTTTTTTGCTGTTTCCCGTCACTCCCAAATTTCGCCACCGCCTGATGGTGTGGGACCTGTTGGCCGCGGCTTTGGCGATAGCGGTGGTCTGGTACTTGATCGCAGGTGGCGACGATTTTGGTGACCGCAACACCTCGCCGCGGCCCTGGGACGTGTTTTTCGGCGTGGCACTGGTGCTGCTGGTACTTGAAGCCATGCGCCGTACCAGCGGCTGGATCATGCCCTTCGTCACCGCCTGTTTCATCGCCTACGCGCTCGCGGGGCCCTATCTGCCCGCGCCATGGACACACAAGGGTTACGAGGTAGCGCGCCTGATGGGTGTGTTGTACATGACGCTTGAGGGCATCTACGGGGTGGCGGTGGATGTGTCGTCCTCGCTCATCATCCTGTTCACCATCTTTGGCGCCTTTTTGCAGTATTCAGGGGCCGGCAAGTTTTACATTGATTTTTCATTCTCCGCGATGGGTGGCAAACCCACTGGCGCCGGCCGCACCGTGGTGCTGGCCTCGTTCCTGCTCGGCGGCCCGTCGGGCTCGGGCGTGGCCACCACGGTGACACTGGGTGCTGTGGCGTACCCCATGCTGGAGAAAGTCGGTTACGAGAAAAACGCGGCCGGTGGCTTGCTGGCAGCCGGTGGCCTCGGGGCCATCATCTCGCCGCCGGTGCTGGGCGCGGCGGCATTCCTGATCGCGGAGTTTTTGAAGATCAGTTACCTCGACGTGTTGCTGATGGCGGTGATCCCCACTCTCCTGTTTTATTTCGCCCTCTTCCTGATGGTTGAAATCGATGCACGCAAGTACGGCATACACAACGCGGTGTTTGAAAAAGTGGAAGGCATCTGGTCACTCACGCGCAAATACTGGTTCCATTTCCTCTCGCTGGTCTCCATCATCGCCTTCATGATGGTCGGTTTCTCGCCGGTTTTGTCTGTGTTCTGGGCGACGGTGGTCTCAGCAATCACCAGTTTCTTGCGCAGCGACACGGCCCTGCTGCCGCGCGACCTGTTCAAGTCAACCGGCACCGGCTTCTGGCGCAAACTCATCGAATCGCCCTTCATCAAGGCGATGGAAAACGGCTCGGTATCGATGCTCAACGTGGGCGCCACCTGCGCGGGCGCGGGCATCATCGTGGGCGTCGTGGGCCTCACCGGCCTGGGCCTCAAATTCAGCGGCATCGTGATCGACTACGCCGGCGGCTCGCTGCTGCTCACGGCCATTTACACCGCGCTGGTGGTGTGGGTGGTGGGCCTGGCAGTGCCGGTTACGGCCTCTTACATCATTTGCGCCGTGATCACTGCGCCCGCGCTCATCAAACTCGGCGTGCCAGATTTTGCCGCGCACATGTTCATCTTCTATTACGCGGTGTTGTCGGAGGTGTCACCGCCCACGGCGCTCTCGCCCTTTGCGGCGGCGGCCATCACCGGCGGCGACCCGTACAAGACTACCTTGCAGTGCTGGAAATACACCGTTCCCGCGTTTCTGCTGCCCTTCATGTTTGTCCTCGACCCGGCGGGTCTGGGCCTGTTGCTGATGGGGTCGACCAAGGCGCTGGCCGCCGCCAATTGGTGGTCGATCGCGCAGGTCACACTCACGGCAGCTGCGGGCATTGCCGCCATTGCGGCAGGCTTTCAGGGCTGGGCCTTGAAGAAAACCACTTTGATCGAGCGCTGGATGTTCATCGTGGCCGGCTTCGCCCTGGCCTACCCCGGCGCCATGGCCGACCTGATCGGTTTTGGCCTGGCCATGGCGGCGCTCGTGTTGCAATCCCTGCGCAAAGACTTGCAGCCGGTTTGACCGCATTAACGAATGCCCTCAGACAAACCCGCCCTCTAAACTCTCAATGCCTGCAGCCTTCCCAACTCGCTTGAACCAACTCGAAGCCTGGCAAGCCGCCCAACTGCTGGCGCGGCGTGAACTGCGTTCAGCTGACCTCGTTCGAGCCTGCCTGGAGCGCATTGAAGCGCGTGAGCCCGCAGTGCACGCCTTCGCGCACTTGGATCCTGACGCTGCATTGGCCCGAGCCCGCGTGCTGGACGCAGCCCCTCTGCAAGGCCTGCTGCACGGCCTGCCGTTTGGCGCGAAAGACATCTTCGACACCTTCGATCTGCCCACAGATTACGGTTCACCCGTTTACGCTGGCAATCATCCAATTGCTGATGCCGCCTCGGTGGCTCTGTGCCGTGCGGCCGGAGGAATCCTTCTGGGAAAAACGGTCACCACCGAACTGGCCAATATGACACCGGGCGCTACACGCAACCCGCACAATCTGGCGCACACGCCGGGTGGTTCTTCCAGCGGTTCGGCTGCAGCCGTGGCGGATTTCATGCTGCCGCTAGCGCTGGGTACACAAACGGCCGGTTCGCTCATTCGGCCCGCCGCTTTTTGTGGAGTGGTCAGCTACAAACCAAGCCACAATCGAGTGCCTAAAGCGGGCGTCAAAAGCCTGTCGGAAACCCTCGACACCGTGGGCTGTTTTGGACGCAGCGTGCGTGACGTGGCGCTGCTCGGCGCCGTGCTTAC
>JANMCB010000238.1:0-1905 GCA_031360805.1 Rhodoferax sp. | reverse complement strand
GCAATGCCACAATCTGCCCCATGCAACTCCCTTACGAACTCAAACTCGGCTGGCGCTACACGCGCGCGAGCCGGGGCACGCGGCGCAACGGTTTTATCTCTTTCATCTCGGGTGTGTCGATGCTGGGCATTGCGCTGGGTGTGGCGGCGCTGATCATTGTTCTGAGCGTGATGAATGGGTTTCAGAAAGAAGTGACGCAGCGCATGCTCAGCGTGATTTCACACATTGAGGTGTTTGCGCCCGATGGCGCGGCGCTGCCGGACCTGGCGCGCACGCTGGCCGAGGCCCGGGCCAACCCGCAAGTGGTGGGCGCTGCGCCCTTCATTGGAGCGCAGGGCCTTTTGGGGCGCGGTGAAGACATCAAAGGCGCATTGATTCGCGGCATTGACCCTGCGCGCGAAGGCGAGGTGACGGACCTGGCCGCTGCCCTGAAAGACAGCACGCTGGCCATGCTGGTGCCGGGGCAATTTGGCATCGTCCTGGGCGTTGAACTGGCACGCAGCATGGGCCTGCGTGTGGGCGACCCGGTGACGCTGATCGCGCCCAGCGGGCAGGTGTCTCCCGCGGGTGTGGTGCCGCGCCTCAAGCAGATGACAGTGGTGGGCCTGTTTGATTCGGGCCATTATGAATACGACTCGGGCCTGGCGATGCTGCACATGGATGATGCGGCAAAAATCTTCCGGCTGGAAGGCCCGACCGGAATCCGTCTCAAATTGCGCGACTTGCAAAAGGCGCGTGAGGTGGCTGCCGAACTGGGTCAGACCCTCACCGGCAAATTTTTGATTCGCGACTGGACGCGCCAAAACCGCACCTGGTTTGCTGCCGTGCAGCTTGAAAAACGCATGATGTTCATCATCCTGACGCTGATCGTGGCAGTGGCCGCCTTCAATCTGGTGAGCACGCTGGTGATGACGGTGACCGACAAGCGCGCCGACATCGCCATCCTGCGCACCCTGGGTGCCAGCCCCAGCAGCGTGATGGGCATCTTCATGGTGCAAGGCGCGATGGTGGGCGTGATTGGCACGCTGGCCGGGCTGGCGTTGGGGCTCGGCATTGCGCTGAATATCGACGTGCTGGTGCCGTTTCTGGAAAACCTGTTGAGTGCGAGCTTCTTGCCCAAGGACATTTACCTCATCAGCCGCATGCCGAGCGACCCGCAGCAGGGTGACATCGTGCCGATCGCGGTGATTTCGCTGATCCTCGCATTTGTGGCGACCATTTACCCCAGTTGGCATGCCAGCCGCGTCAACCCCGCAGAGGCGCTTAGATATGAGTGATATCGCCCCCACGTTCGGCACTGGCATGTCCTCTCTGCCCCCCGAGGGGGCTAATTTTCCTAAGGGCGGCCTGTCGGAAAATTCTGTCGTATTGAGCGCCTCGGCATTGACCAAGCGTTTCACAGAAGGCCGGCTGGATGTGACGGTGCTGCAGGGCGTTGACTTGCAAGTTTGCGCCGGTGAGACGGTGGCAATCGTCGGCGCGTCGGGTTCAGGCAAAAGCACCTTGCTGCATTTGCTGGGCGGGCTGGATTCGCCCACCAGCGGGCAGGTCACCTTGAAGGGCCACAGCCTGGCCGGTCTTGACGCCGCACAGCAGGGCCAATTGCGCAACCAGCACCTGGGCTTCGTCTACCAGTTTCACCATCTGTTGCCCGAATTTACGGCGCTGGACAACGTGGCGATGCCGCTGTGGATCAGGCGCATGCCACCCAGCGAATGCGCGCGGGTGGCCGCGAAAATGCTCAGCCTGGTGGGCTTGGGTGAGCGCCTGCACCACCGCCCGGCCGAGCTTTCGGGCGGCGAACGCCAGCGCGTTGCGATTGCGCGCGCGCTGGTGACGCAACCGGCCTGCGTACTGGCCGACGAGCCCACCGGCAACCTGGACCGCAGCACGGCGGACGGCGTG
>JANMCB010000197.1:0-2504 GCA_031360805.1 Rhodoferax sp. | reverse complement strand
CGGCGCTTCTTTGGTGATCTGCACATCGTGCACATGGCTTTCGCGAATGCCTGCGGAGGTGATTTCGACAAACTCGGCTTTGTCCTGCATGTCGGAAATCGTGGCGCAGCCGCAATAGCCCATGCTGGCGCGAACGCCGCCGGCCATCTGGTAAATGATTGACACCAAAGAGCCCTTGTACGGCACGCGGCCTTCAATGCCTTCGGGCACCAGTTTGTCGGCATTCGGGTTGCCGCTGGTTGATTCCTGAAAATAGCGGTCAGCACTGCCCTGCTGCATCGCGCCAATGCTTCCCATGCCCCGGTAGCTTTTGTAGCTGCGGCCCTGGAACAGCACGATCTCGCCCGGCGCTTCTTCGGTGCCGGCAAACATGCCGCCCATCATCACCGTGCTCGCGCCTGCCGCCAGCGCTTTGGCGATGTCGCCGCTGTAGCGGATGCCGCCATCGCCTATCAAGGGCACGCCGGTGCCCCGCAACGCCGTGGCCACGCTGTCGATGGCCATAATTTGCGGCACGCCCACACCCGCCACGATGCGGGTGGTGCAAATACTGCCGGGGCCAATGCCGACCTTGACGGCGTCTGCACCGGCCTCCACCAAGGCCAGCGCTGCCGCGCCCGTGGCGATGTTGCCGCCGATCACATCGATCTGCGGGTAATGCTTTTTGACCCAGCGCACGCGGTCAATCACGCCCTGGCTGTGGCCGTGGGCGGTATCTACCACGATGGCGTCGACCCCGGCCCGCACCAGCGCCTCGACGCGCTCTTCGGTGCCTTCGCCCACGCCCACCGCAGCGCCGACCCGAAGCTGGCCGTGCGAATCCCGCGCGGCATTCGGGAAGCTAGTCTGCTTGGTGATGTCTTTCACCGTGATGATGCCCTTGAGCTCAAACGCCGGGTTAACCACCAACAGCCGCTCCAGCTTGTGCTTGTTCAACAGCGCTTTGGCCTGGGCTGGTGTGGTGCCTTCGCTCTCTTGGACGGTGATGAGCTTTTCGCGCGGGGTCATGATTTGCGTCACTGGCACGTCGTAACGTGTTTCAAATCGTAAGTCGCGACTGGTGACAATGCCCACCACTTTGCCGGCATCGCAGACCGGAAAACCCGAGATTCCGAGTTGTTCTGACAGTGCCAGTACCTGGCGCACCGTGTGCGTGGGCGTGATGACCACCGGGTCGCGCAATACGCCCGATTCATAACGTTTGACCTTGGCCACTTGCGCCGCCTGCTCCTGCGCCGTGAGGTTTTTGTGCACGATGCCGATGCCGCCCTCCTGGGCGATGGCAATGGCCAAACGGGCTTCGGTCACCGTGTCCATGGCGGCCGACACCAGCGGTATGTTCAGGGAAATGTTGCGGGAAAAACGGGTGGAGAGGGAAGTGTCCTTGGGCAGGACCTGGGAGTACGCTGGCACCAACAATACGTCGTCGAAGGTGAGCGCTTTGCCAAGTAGGCGCATGTCAAAGCTCCAAAAAGTCGATTGTACCCGTGCTAACCCGTGCTCCAAATGCGCCGCCTCACGCGTTAAAGCGTTGTGCCAGCGCCATTTGCAGTGGCTGGCAACTGCCAAAATTGGGCAAATTCGGTCGACAGCGATAAACTCAAGGGATGAACATGACGCAAAAACCGCCTCAAAACCGAGCCATTGGTCAATCAAGCCTGTGCGTTGCCAAAACGCTATTGCTGGGCCTTTGCCTTTTTAGTCTGTCGGCTTTCGCACAATGGACTTGGGTTGACAAAGACGGCCGCAAGATCTACAGCGACACCGCGCCACCGGCCGAGGTGCCGGAAAAGAACATTGTGAAACGCCCTGGCGGCCGCGTGAGCGCGGTTGCCCCTGCCAAAGCGCCTCCGGGCGCTGACAGCACCGCCGCAGACCCAGCCGCCTTGGCCGCGTCGGCCCCGGCATCTGCTGCGCAAAATGCGGCCAGCGCGCCCAAACTGTCCAGTGTGGACAAGGAACTCGAGAAAAAGAAGAAGGAAAAAGAGGACGCTGAAGTTGCCAAGCGCAAGGAAGAGGAACAAAAGGTCACCAAAGCCAAAATTGAGAATTGCGCCCGCGCCAAGACGGCCAAAACCACCCTCGATTCAGGCGTGCGCATCGGCGTGACCAATGCCAAGGGTGAGCGCGAGATCATGGACGACAGCGCCCGAATGGCCGAGGCCAAACGGGTGCAGGGCATCATCGACTCAAGCTGCAAGTAACTTCTGATTCGGCCAAGCGGGAATCAATACCCAGTTTTGCCGCCCGGCCGCTTCTTCGCAAACAAGCCGGCGCGTTTGGCGCCCTGCTTTTCAAAGCGGTGGCGCCGTGCGACTTTCGGGTCCACTTTCAGCGGGCGATAAACCTCAAGCCGGTCGGCCTCATGCAGCACATGCGTCGCCACGACTTTGCGACCCCAGACCCCCATTGCGACGGAACTTGAGCCCAATTCTGGATATTGCGCCAAAAGTCCGCTGGCTTGCAGCGCTTCGACGGCGGTTTGGCCATCGACCAGCGTGAGC
>JANMCB010000180.1:0-12401 GCA_031360805.1 Rhodoferax sp. | reverse complement strand
CCCGCCCGCCCCTTCCCCCCGTTGGCCGGCAGGTCTTCCAACCACTTGAAAAGCTGATTCTTGCGAACCTGATTGAATGGTCGCACGCCTCCTCCACCATAGGTCGACGTATTTGACTCGATCACGTTGGTGGTTACTCCATCGACCGTTCCTGAGCCTTTGTTAATTCGACCAAAACCCAAGCGTATCGTATTGCCTACTGTGGCAAAAGCCTCCATCATGGCCCCTCGTGCCAGAAGGTTTCGGTTGCGGTAGTACGTGAACCAGTTTGCAAAGTTTTGCCGTTCTTCAGCTTTGGAGCAGCCGGTAGACCCCACAGTGCCAGAGCAGTCTGTTCGACCAACCGTTTTTGGAAATGGACCCGTCCCATTGATGGAATAGCCAACGTAATTTGAGTAATTGGTGACAGGTCGATAACCGGTCACTGTGCCGGTCCCACTACCGGGGCCAGTCGCCTTGAACGTCAAACCAACGGTGTTCGCAGGCGCACCAACCAACGTGAAATTGGTCGTCCCCAGTGTCAATATGGTGTAGTCAACGCCCGTAACAAACGCGCCGGCTGTCAGGGTTTGCGTTTGCAACCTGAAGTACACACCAGGATCGTGGTTGAGTGACGGATCGTTGTTGGCCTTGGAACTGCAGTTCGCGGGTGTGGGTGGGGTAGGCGGTGTGTCCGCCTGGGCCGTACCAGTGCCGGTGCCGGTCCCGGTTGCGGTGAAGCGCCCGCCCACTTTGTTTTGACCACCGCTTGACCCTACAAGTTGAAAATTGCTGGTGCCCTTGAATATGATCGTGTAAGTCACCCCGGCTGTCAGGATATTGATGCCAATCACCGGTGGAGTCGGTGGCGGCGGGGGCGCCGTCGGCGGAAAAGTGGTTTCGGAATAGCACCAGGTATTTGACCCACTGGGTGCCGTGTAGGCGGTGAGGTTGATCACACCACCTGTTGTAGGATTCACCGGGTCCAGGAATGCGGCCGCTGGTGGCGAGTTCGCCATTCGCCCAGCAGGCGCAAGTATGGTGGCCACCGGCAGCGGGTAGGTAGAAATTGCCCAAGGACGATAGCGAATATCCGGATTGTAAAAAATCGTATTGGTATCTGGCGAACGCAATGCGCGCAGCACGTAGTTGGTCGATGTGATGTTACCCGGCACCGTACCGAATGGGTTGACACTGAATTGATAGGTGTCCGACGGATCCCATCGCACCGTGTTACTACCCACCGGGTTGGTGGTTGCGAAAGTCCCACCAGCAAATTGATCCTCAGGCATGTGCTTGAACTGCATCGAGCCTGAATCGTCCAGGGTCAGCATAAAATTGGGCGGAACACCACCGCCCGAGGTATTCAGCAATGGGACTTGAGCAGGCGTTTGCGCATGTCCGGCAGGTGCGAGCAAAAACACCAAGGGCAACGCGGCAAGCGCTGCTTGAATTGATGTTTGTACGGATTTTGACAAGCCAAATGGAAGGCGCATTTAAATTCTCCTTGGTGCTCAAAAAATCAAAATTGAGAGAGCACGATTCCTTGTGTTGAAAGTGACTAAGGGCAAGTTGGGGTGACACCCGCACATAGATTGAGGACCGACTGCAGCCACACGACCGATCCGTTTGTCGTTTGTCCAGTGGTAGCGTCCGCTTTGTAGTCCGAGCTGAAGCCTCTGGACGTCACTACCGTCAACGTAAAACTGGGGCTGCCAAGAGTTTGAATCTCGGCTACACATTCCGGCGCTTTCGCGGGGCGCGTAGAACTCAAGCCAGAAGTGTCGTATCGGGCCTGTGGCAAAGGGGTTCGCGTTGTCGCTGTGCCAACACCCGCCGTGCCAAGCCAGGTGGAAGTATTCTGCCAATTGCCAATCGTCCCGGTCACCGTCATGTTCCTGACTGGAAGTTGCGGTCCCTTCAAGAAATTCTGCTTGGTGGGATCGGTATCTGAAAGCTGGACCTGCTCTTCACAATAGCGCAATGCGGCTTCGGCGTACTGCTGTGCCATATTCTCCATCCGGACATTGTTCGTCACCCGCTGGCTGGAGGTAGCACCGCGCATGGCTGCAGCTGCTGTTAATCCGATGACCACGGTCATGATCAGGACAATGATGAGGGAAATGCCTCGCTGAGGCTTTTTCGATACCGTAAGAAAAGACTTTTTCATGAGATTACCGCCCTCAAGGCATCTTGTCGCGAATGGCGGCTGTTGTGAAGAAGGCTCGGCGTACATAGCGGTCAGCCGATGTTCGCCTGACTGCGTCGCAGTCAAGGTAGGTCTTAAGGCTGTCATCCTCGCCGCTCAAAACAGGGTCGGAGCTGCGCACCAGCAAGCAAAGTCGCAAACTGATCACGTTAAACCATTCGTTGGGGCCGATCGCCCTGACTTGAGTGGCTGTAACGTACCGCAGGACCTGGGTTGACCCAGGTGCAGCAGCGACACCATACAAGACACGCATGTCTTCAATATTTTCAACCAGTGGCCCGGGGGTTGCTGCAGCGCCAGCACTCGCACAGCTCAGTTCCGGGCGGCCGGAATTGGCGTCAACGGACAGAAAGTAGCGGTTACTAGCCACGTAGGGAGCTGGATCTGCCACAGCCCCGATACGATTGCCAAGACAGTCAGATGGCCGCCCTGCGCCATTGAGCACCGTATTGCCCGCGTCTGCTTCATATACCACCTCAAACGCGGGGGTCGTCGCTGTACCGCAAGTTAACGGAACCGCACGTGGGTCAGCGAAACCGGTGTCACAACCAATTACATGGGTGTTGGTACCCAAGGTGCCAAACGAAAAGACCATGGTAGGGGTTGGTGTGGCCGGAATCGTACTGACCAAGCCCGTCGGTTGTGAGTACCCAGCCATCTGGATGTCGCGCGTAAGAATACTGAATGCAATCTGTGCATCCTCATTCATTTGTGCAAAGGCAGCCTGATAACGTCCGGTTTGCCCGGAACCAATGATGCTGACCATTACGGCGCCCACAACCACCAAACCGATTACAAGTGAAATAAGTAGCTCGATCAGGGAAATTCCCCGAACCCTTGAATGGCGTGCCGGTAACTTCATACGTTGAACCTGAAATAGCTGCAACGAACGCTCGGATCGGCAGCAACACCAAGAGTGCCAGGACACTCAAGACCGGCAGCGACCAGGTCGTCAGAAGCAACGGCCGGGTCTCGCCAGACCACCCAAACGTCCGCCGCGCTCTGCAAGTTTTGATAAACGATGTGAACCGAACCCTCGGGCAATTGATCTCTCACCCTCACCTGCCAGGATTGAAGGTCGTCGGCAGCCAACTCTGCGGCAGTGCAAGGCGGTGCCACTGTGTAAGGGTTGGGCAAGGTTACTGGCACGGGATGGCATAACTTAGCTGGCGCAGCTGGCAGGGTTGTCTGGGTAGCGAAGTTACTGGTAATTGCATAGCTCGCCAGCCCTGCCTTGTTGGCTCGCATCCGCTCCCCCATGTCATTGGCCAGAAGCGTCGCAGTCCCCCGGTATTGAGACATTTTGGTGTACCGCGCGGACGACGCATTGACACCAGCAAGCGCCAACAACCCGATCGACGCAATGACGATGGAGACAAGCACCTCAATGAGCGAGACACCTCGCTGATTTAATGCCTGGCAGCGCTGCGTTTGGAGTACTCCATTTCTTAACATACAGTTGTCCCCTGAACTCTCAAGGCAGGACGACCTTGAATCGAAATACAGACCAAACGGGTTGAGCCAGCAAAAGCGCTTCCGGTCGGGGCAACCACAAAATTCGTAGAGGCGCCCTTCGCCCACCCCGTGGGTTCATAAGTGAAACTTAACAATGTACCTGTTGGCGTTGCGTTCTCAATTGAAGAAACGTTGGGCAGCTGTTGCTGAACCCTGACCAAAGCATCGGCAGGGATGGCAGTACCAACTGCAATAGGAGTGGTGTTCGGGTCCACGTAAACAATCCAGCCTTCACTCCAGCTGCCCACAACGCTCGTACAGGATGAACCATTGACAGAGCGACAAATTACCGTCTTGGCAGACCGTTTCAATGCTTCTGAGCGGGCATACCGCATATCGCTCAACAGCGTTTCTGCAGCCGCCTGTACCGAACGCTTGACCAACAGTGTGCGAAAACTGGGAACCGCCAAAGTGACCAGAATCGCAGCGATAGCGACCGTAATCAACAGCTCAATGAGGGTAAAACCGGTTTGACGGACTTTCATGAGCCGGATGTTAGGGGCCAAGCACTACAGACACCACTAGCGCCCGACAATCGGCAGGTTCGGCCCGCCAGGCGGTAGACTTCTCGTTTGCAACGTCTGGATTTCGTGACTTATTTCACATTGACTACATATTGCAGGGCGGCCCACACATGATTGCCCTGGCGCTTGAGCTGGCCGCTTCTGGCCGCAACCTGCCACCGCCCAACCCCGCCGTCGGTTGCGCCATCGTGTCCGAATCTGGCCAACTACTGGGCCAGGGTCACACGCAACTTGCTGGCGGCCCACATGCCGAAATTATGGCTTTGCGCGATGCCGCAGCCAACGGCTTTGCGGTTATTGGTGCTACCGCCTACGTCACGCTGGAACCTTGCTCTCACCATGGACGTACCGGGCCGTGCTGCGACGCACTGATTTTGGCGGGCATCAAAAAGGTGGTTGCATCAATTGCAGACCCTAACCCCCTAATATCTGGCCAAGGCTTTGCGCGGCTTCGGGCAGCAGGCGTTGAGATTGAAGTCGGGCCGGGCGCAGCCGAGGCGCGTGAACTCAACATCGGGTTTTTCAGCCGGATGGTGCGCAAAACACCGTGGGTGAGGATGAAACTTGCCGCGTCGCTGGACGGCAAGACAGCCCTCGAAAACGGCGTAAGCCAATGGATCACCTCCGAACCGGCGCGGGCAGATGGCCATGCCTGGCGCGCACGCGCCTGTGCGGTGCTGACCGGCATCGGCACCGTTTTGGAAGACAACCCCCGACTGGACGTGCGCTTGCCCGATGTTCAACGCCAGCCGCACCTCGTGGTGATTGACAGTCGCCTCGAGACACCGCTTGACGCCCACCTTTTCATCCCCGGACGCACCCTTTACATTTATGGTGCTATTGAAAATCCGGCAAAAAAGGCAGCGCTCGAAGCGCGCGGCGCTGTTGTCATTTACATGCCAGGAACGGATCAAGGTAGCAATGCCAAAGTGGATTTGGCAGCAATGCTGCGCGATCTGGCAGCGCGCGAAATCAATGAGGTGCATCTGGAGGCAGGCCATCGCCTCAACGGCTCCTTCATCCGGGAGAGCCTGGTAGACGAATTTTTGGTCTACCTGGCGCCGAAATTGATTGGCCAAGGGCAAGAAATGGCAAGTTTTGGTCCGCTCTGTGAACTTGATTCAGCCGTTCAACTTGCTTTCAAAACTACGCAAATGGTCGGACCTGACCTGCGGATTCTGGCCCGTATTCCAGGACGGGACCAGTTTTAACGCCACGTTGACCCCAGAAAATACCAAGATCGGGCTGCCAGCGCTGCGGGAAAGCAGCCATATTGCTGCGAAAATGACCGCATGTTTACAGGAATCATCACGGGCGTCGGCAGCATCGCAGCCATCAACGCCTTGGGCGGCTCTTTGGATCACGGCAAATGCGTGACCATCGAATGTCCGCCCCACTACCTTGACGATGTGGGTTTGGGCGACAGCATTTCGCTTAATGGCGCCTGCATGACGGTGACCACCTTGAATCTGAATTCCAGCCAGTTCACATTTGATATTTCCGCTGAATCGCTGGTCAAGACCACTGGCTTGGCAAAATTGGGGCCGGTCAATCTGGAAAAGGCGCTGCGCGCCAATGACCGCCTGGGGGGTCATTTAGTGTCTGGTCACGTGGATGGCGTTGGCACAGTGACTCAGTTTGTAGAGATTGGAGAAAGCTGGGAATTGCGGGTCAGTGCGCCATTGGAGCTGGCGAAATACCTCGCGTACAAAGGTTCTGTCACCGTCAATGGCGTCAGTCTGACCGTGAACTGGGTTCAGGATCTGCATGATGGCTGCGAATTCAGCATTAACCTGATACCGCATACCGTACAAAACACGGCGCTTGGAAAAATCACAAAGGGGGACGGCGTCAATCTTGAAATTGATCAGATCGCCAAGTATGTCGAACGCATGCTAAGCCTTGACTTGAAGAACGCCAGACTCAACTTTGTGACCCAAAATGACAATGCTAGTGCCTGAACGTCTGCCTGTGCTGATCTCACCCGTTGAAGACATCGTCGCCGACATGCGCGCAGGACGCATGGTGATTTTGGTCGATGAAGAAGACCGCGAAAACGAAGGCGATCTGGTCCTGCCTGCCGACCATGTGAGCGCCGAGGCCATCAATTTCATGGCGCGCTTTGGACGAGGCCTGATTTGCCTGACACTCACCCGCGCCCATTGCGAACGCTTGCAACTGCCACCCATGGCCGTGCGCAACGGCACAAAAATGGGCACAGCGTTTACGGTGTCGATTGAAGCCGCCGAGGGCGTGACCACCGGCATATCTGCCGCTGATCGTGCGCGTACAGTGCAAGCCGCTGTCGCAAAGGACGCCAGTGCCAGTGACTTGGTGCAACCGGGTCACATTTTCCCGCTGCAAGCCGTGGACGGTGGCGTTTTGATGCGTGCGGGCCATACCGAGGCCGGTTGCGACTTGGCGGCCATGGCAGGTTGTACCCCTGCGGCCGTGATCTGCGAGATCATGAAGGACGATGGAACCATGGCCCGGTTGCCAGACTTGCAACTTTTTGCGGCACAGCACGGGCTCAAAATCGGCACCATTGCTGACCTGATTGAGCACCGCAGCCGGGTCGATTCCCTGGTTGAAAGAGTTGGTAGTCGCCGCATTGAAACTGCCGCCGGCTCCTTCACCGCTCTTGCTTTTCGCGACAAGCCCGCCCGCGGCGTGCATTTGGCCCTTGTTAAAGGCACCTGGGCCGCAGACGACGTTGTGACTGTGCGCGTGCATGAACCCCTCTCAGTACTGGACGCTCTGGAGGTCAACCGGACAATGCATTCCTGGAGCCTTGAGGCCAGCCTGGCCAAAATTGCAGCGCAAGGAAAGGGCGTGGTGGTCCTGCTCAATTGCGGCGAAAGTGCCGAGCAGTTGCTGACCCAGTTTGAAGGCACAGCGCGCGCCGCCCATGCGCCGCAGCAAGGTCGCATGGACTTGCGAACCTATGGCATTGGTGCCCAAATCCTGCGGGAATGCGGCGTGCACCGTATGAACTTGCTTGGCAGCCCAAGGCGCAACCCCGGCATGACAGGCTATGGGCTTGAAATCATGGGCTACATCAGCCCGAGAACCGCTAACGCGTGATGCCACCGTTGTAGATGCACTTGGTGAATTTTGAAAAAATGACAAGGACAACCTCATGTTTGGTGCTGACAAAGGCCGGTTAAACGCAGGCGATGCGCGCATGAATGGCCAAAAGCTCACGATTGGCATCGTGCAGGCACGCTTTAATGAAGCCATCACCGATGCACTGGCCAACGCCTGCATCGCTGAACTTCAGGTGCTGGGCGTCAATGAAAAATACATCGACCACGTTTTGGTTCCCGGCGCGCTGGAGGTGCCTTTGGCGCTGCAGGCTTTGGCAGAAAAATCCAAATACGATGCACTGATTGCCTTGGGCTGCATCATTCGTGGTGAAACCTACCATTTCGAGCTGGTCGCCAACGAGTCGGGTGCAGGCGTAAGCCGAGTGGCACTGGACTATCAGGTGCCCATCGCAAATGCCATATTGACCACCGAGAACCTGGAACAGGCCATTGCCAGACAGACTGACAAAGGCCGGGACGCGGCCCGTGTTGCGGTCGAAATGGCCAACCTTTTGAATGACATTTAATGAGTGACTCCACCCCTTCCCCACAGCCTAAATCAGCAACACGCCCTCCCCGGCAATCGCGCACGGGCCTGACCAGCACGGGTGCCCGCAAGGCAGGCAGCAAATCAGACCGTTCCCGCTCCCGCGAATTCGCCCTGCAGGGGCTCTACCAGCATCTGATTGGCAAGAACACCCCTGAAGACATTGACGCCTTCACCCGCGATCTGGCGGGCTTCAGCAAGGCTGACGCTGCGCATTTCGACGCGTTGCTTCGCGGATGCATCGAGCAGTCGGGCGAGCTTGACGCGCTGATCCTCCCGCTTCTGGACCGCAAACTGGCCGAGATTTCACCGATCGAACGCGGCGTGATGTGGATCGGCACCTATGAATTCAAAAATTGCCCTGACGTCCCCTGGCGGGTGGTGATGAATGAATGCATAGAGTTAGCCAAGGAGTTTGGTGGCACTGACGGACACAAGTATGTCAATGCGGTGCTGAATGGCATCGCACCGTTGCTTCGCGCAACCGAAATAGCCCACGAAAAATCTTCGGACCGACACAAAGGCAAGGCCGGCCCATGAGCCTGGTTGCCTGCCGTTGCGATCTGCCTGTGCCACTGCCCTCGCCATGAAAATCTCCGCGCTTGCACACCGCATTGAACCGTTTTACGTGATGGAGGTCGCCAAGGCCGCAGCACTTTTGGGCCGTGAAGTTGCCCATACCGACCGGCCCATGGTCTACCTGAACATTGGCGAGCCCGACTTCACGGCTGCCCCGCTGGTGGTGGAAGCTGCCCAAAAGGCGATCCGCGATGGCAACACGCAGTACACCCAGGCAACGGGTTTGCCGGCGCTGCGCGAACGCCTCAGCGCCTGGTATCAAAGCCGGTTTGGCGTGACCATACCGGCGGGCAGAATTGTGATAACCGCAGGTGCCTCCGCCGCCCTGCACCTGGCTTGCCTGGCATTGATCGATGCTGGCGACGAAATTTTGATGCCCGACCCGAGCTACCCCTGCAATCGCCACTTTGTGAGCGCAGCACAAGGCACGGCAGTATTGGTACCCACCACGGCGGAAGAGCGGTTTCAGCTTAGCGCCGACAAAGTTCGCGCTGCATGGGGTCCCAAAACAACGGGTGTCTTGCTGGCATCACCGTCGAACCCGACTGGGACCTCGATTCACCCCAAAGCGCTGCAGCAGATTCACGAAACGGTGCGGCAACATGGCGGCATCACCCTGATTGACGAGATCTACCTCGGCCTGAGTTTTGACGAACAGTTTGGTCAGACTGCCCTTGCCTATGACGACCAGATCATCAGCGTCAACAGTTTCAGCAAATATTTCAGCATGACCGGCTGGCGCCTGGGCTGGCTCGTCGTGCCTGAAAGATTGGTGGGCGCCGTTGAGCGCCTGGCCCAAAACCTGTTCATTTGCCCCAGTACGGTCGCGCAGCATGCGGCATTGGCGTGCTTTGAAGCAGCAAGCCTTGCCGAGTATGAGCGCAGGCGGGCCGAATTCAAGGCTCGGCGCGACTACTTCATTCCCGCGCTCAATGCACTGGGCCTGACAGTGCCTGTGATGCCAGACGGCGCCTTTTATGCATGGGCAGACTGTAGGGCTGCGTGCGCCCGATTGAATATCAAGGACAGTTGGGATTTTTCGTTTGAAGTGATGCGCCAAGCCCACGTGGCGGTGACGCCAGGGCGGGATTTTGGCAACGCGGAAACTGGTAACTTTGTGCGTTTTTCAACGGCCAGCTCGATGGCCCAACTGAAAATAGCGGTAAGCCGGCTCAAAACCATGTTGGCCTGACAAGCCTGCGAGGAACTTGCGCCCGGCCCTACGTGTCAACTCGGCACGACATCAATAGGTGTCGTCCGACAAAATCAAATGAAATGGAATTATCTAGATGAACCAAGACCTGTCGATACTTCATCTGGTGCTCAATGCCAGCCTTGTGGTGCAACTGGTCATGCTGTTGCTGGTGGTCGTTTCGGTGTCGAGCTGGGCGGCGATTTTTCGCAAACTGTTCGCATTGAACCGCGTCAAGGGCCTGAACGACGCTTTTGAACGCGAGTTCTGGTCGGGCACCAGCGTCAATGACCTGTTTGCTGCCGCCACCAAGAACGCCAAAAATTCAGGTCCGATGGAGCGCATTTTTGCCAGCGGCATGCGCGAGTTCCAGAAACTGCGCGAGCGGCGCATTGCGGACACGCCAACCTTGATGGACGGCGCGCGCCGTGCGATGCGCGCCAGCTTTCAGCGCGAAATGGACGTAGTGGAATCCAGCTTGTCTTACCTAGCCTCGGTGGGATCGGTGTCGCCCTATGTGGGCCTGTTTGGCACGGTTTGGGGCATCATGCACGCTTTCACCGGGCTGGCCTCGCTGCAACAAGTGACCCTGGCAACGGTAGCGCCGGGCATTGCAGAAGCACTGGTGGCCACCGCAATTGGGCTGTTTGCGGCGATTCCGGCGGTAGTGGCGTACAACCGTTTTGCGCGCGACATCGACCGGGTAGCCATCAAGCTGGAGACTTTCATCGAGGAGTTCTCCAACATCCTGCAGCGCAACCTGGGAGCGCAGACCGCAGTCGGCTCCTCCATGGCTTCGGCCTCTGGCCACTGAAAGGCAACGGACATGCCTACGCTTGTCAGCAGGGGCCGGGGACGGCGCACCATCAACGAGATCAACATGGTGCCTTTCATCGATGTGATGCTGGTGCTGCTGATCATTTTCATGGTGACCGCGCCGTTGATTGCGCCCAGCGTGATCGACCTGCCAAGCGTTGGCAAGGCAGGCAGAACACCCGATGTGGTGATTCAAATCATCATCGGCAAAGACGAAACACTGACCCTGAAAAACCAGGAGCAATCGACGCCCGTGGCCCTAAAAGATCTCGTGCGCACGGTCAAGACCACCATTGGAAGCGCCACAACCGCCAGGGCAGGTACAGCGGCTGCTGGCAAATCAGGTGCAGGGAAAACAGGCGCAACTGATACGACATCGCCCGCACTGCCAGCAGGCGCGGCTGTCGTGATCAGCGCTGACAAAAACGTGCGCTACGAGACCGTGGTCAAAGTGATGGATGTACTGCAACGTGCGGGCGTGCAGCGTGTGGGGCTTTCCGTACAACTGGTCAATTGATGCGAAGCGTCCATTGCCTGCAGACCGTTCACGCACCTTCTGTCCATTGAAATCACCATGAACGCCGTTTTCGATACCTCTGCAAGCATGGCGGCCCATCGGCTTGAATTTGCGCCGCCACCAACTCCCGGCCTGGTGCGGGCGATGGGCCTGGCGATCATCGCCCACGTGCTGTTGGTGGCCGCGCTGACGTGGGGCGTGAACTGGAAAAGCGACCCGGTCACGGTGACCGCCGACGCTGAACTATGGGCGGCCGTGCCGCAACAGGCGGCGCCCCGGTTGCAAGAGGCTCCCTCCCCGCCGCCCACACCTGTCGTTGCCGCACCAACGCCGCCCGTGGTCGCCCCCAAAACGCCGGATGCAGACATTGCGCTGGAGCGCGAACGCCAGCGTTTGCTGGAGGAAAAGCGCCTGGACCATGAGCAGAAGGCCCAGGTCAAGCGGCGTGCAGATCAGCAGCGCGAAAAGCAGAAAGTGATTGAGAAGCAAAAGGAACAGGCGATCAAGGACGCGGCGCAGCGAGACAAGGAAAAGCAGGCGCTTGAAGACAAGAAGAAGGCCGACGCCAAAACGGCGCAGACCCGCCAGATCGCTCAGGCCGATGCCAAAAAGCTCGAAGATCAGCGTCAGGAAAACATGAAGCGCATGGCAGGACTGGCCGGTGCAACGGGCAGCGCAAGTGCAACCGGAACGGCACAGCAGGCCGCTGGCCCGTCAGCCGGTTACGCTGGACGGATACGGGCCAGAATCAAGCCCAACATCGTCTTTACCGAAGACGTTGCAGGCAACCCGACCGCTGAAGTCGAAGTGCGCACAGCGCCGGACGGCACGATCATCGGCAAGACGTTGATCAAGCCCAGCGCCAGTGCCGCCTGGAATGAAGCGGTGCTGAAGGCTATCGACAAAACCGAGGTGCTTCCGCGCGACGTCGACGGGCGGGTTCCACCGTCGCTGGTGATCAGCTTCCGGCCCAAGGACTGAGCGGGAAGCTGACCACGTGGGGGAACTGGTTTTCGTTGACCTTTTGGTTCAATCAAGCGGCGCGGGTCAGCATTCAGAACGCTACCATGTAAATAGCATACTATCTATATAATACGAGGGCTAGAGGCCTATTTTGTCGGTAAATAGGCGAAAACAGCCCATTTTTTACCTGTGGGCCACACTTTTGATATCACAGGTGATATCAAATAATTCTATACGCTAGACCAGCAAAAACGGCAACTCACGCCGACTCGTACACAATCTGGGAATTGCCGGCATCGGCTTGCGCCATCCAGCTCGCCAGCGCGGCGTCACTGGGGAAAAACCGGGCCTGTTCGCCCAATTGCAGCTCGGCACTGGCTCCTGCCAGACCTTCCGCGTCGCTGCCAGGCGTTCGGTTCACGGCCAGCCGCACGGTCAGCCCGCGCAGCAACTCGCCTTGCTCGGTCATCTCGC
>JANMCB010000139.1:0-1551 GCA_031360805.1 Rhodoferax sp. | reverse complement strand
CACTTCCCACCAGGCCGGAAACAGCGCCTGCACCTCGCGGCGCGTGAAGCGGTCATCAATGAGGTACACCACGCCCTGGTCAGAGGTCGTGCGAATCACGCGCCCTGCGGCCTGCACCACCTTTTGAATGCCCGGGTACAGGTAGGCGTAGTCATAGCCCCGGCCCGTGCCGAAGTTTTCGGCCATGCGTCCCTTGATCTGCTCGTTCACCGGGTTGATCTGCGGCAGGCCCAAGGTGGCGATGAAAGCGCCGATGAGCCGCGCACCTGGCAGGTCGATCCCTTCGCCAAAGGCGCCGCCCAGTACCGCAAACCCAATCCCTTCACTGGCAGGCGTGAAGCGCGCGAGGAACGCATCGCGCTCGGGCTCACTCATGCGTCGGGACTGCTGCCAGACGGGGATGGACGGGTGCATCGCCATCAGCCGGGCAGCGGCCATCTGCAAATAGTCAAAGCTGCTGAAAAAAGCCAGGTAATTGCCCGGTGCCTTGTGAAATTGATCGGCGATCACCGTCACCAACGGGTCCAGTGAGTGGTTTCGGTCGCTGTACCGTGTCGAAATGTGGCGCGCCACGTGCACCTGAAGCTGCTCTGGGCTGAATGCGCTGGGCACATCGAGCCAGGCGGTGGTTTCGGGCAGGCCCAGCATGTCCATCAGGTACTGCTTGGGCGTCAGGGTGGCCGAAAACAGCGTGGCCGCGTGGGCACCGGCCCAGCGGTCTTTGAGGTGCGGGCCGGGCACGACATTGCGGATGCACAGCGTCGAGTTGACGCGGCCGCGCGCGCTGCCACCCTCGGCCAAGCCCAGTGAGATGTCGAAGAGCGAGTGCGCGCCGTGCAGCTCAGCCAGCCGCAAGAAAACCTGCGCCTCAAAGTGAAAGGTCTGCAGGGCACCGTCAACCCGTGTCGGCTCCTGCGCAAACAGCTCGGTGATTTCGGCCGAAACCTTTTGCAATGACAGGATGAACTTGTCGGGCAGGCTGTCGTAAACCTTGTAAGCCTCCGTCTGGTCCCGCACCAGCAAATTCCACTGGCGATGCAGTTTGTCCAATGCCTTTTTCAGGCCTGGTGCCGGTTGCGCTGCATTGGCCCGCAGTCCTGCCAGCGTGTCGTGGTCCAGCGCCGATGAATACATCTGGCGAGCGCGCTCGATCAGGTTGTGGGCCTCATCCAGCAAAACGCTCACACGCCAGTCTTCGTTCAAGGTGTGGGCAAACAAGTGGGCGCTCAGGTCCAGGTAATGGTTGTAGTCGCCCACCACCACGTCGCTCCAGCGCGCCATTTCCTGGCCAAGGTAGTACGGGCAGACTGAATGTGCCAACGCCAGCTCGCGCAGGGCCGGTTTGCTCAAGGAACCCACCGATGCGCCCATTGTTGCCGCCGCCTCGCGAGCCGCTGGCAAACGGTCATAGAAGCCCCGGGCCAACGGGCAGGATTCGCCATGGCAGGCTTTGTCCGGGTGTTCGCAGGCTTTGTCGCGGGCCACCAGCTCCAGCACGCGCAGGGGCAGGGCAGGCGCGTGGTCGCGAAGGCATTGCAGAGCGTCCAGCGC
>JANMCB010000196.1:0-4734 GCA_031360805.1 Rhodoferax sp. | reverse complement strand
GCGTGGGGCAGGCGCTTGGGCCAGAACTTGTGATGGGCTTGCACGGTAAGTATCTTTCGAAATGGTTAAAAATCAATTGGGGAAATGGCAGGCCGCCAGGCAGCCCGACGCCACTTCACGCAAGGGCGGTGACTCGACTTTGCACAGTGCTTGAGCGCGCGGGCAGCGGGGGTGAAAGTGGCAGCCTGACGGCGGTTTGATCGGGTTGGGTACATCGCCTTCGAGAACGATGCGCTTTCGCACCACAGTAGGGTCGGGAATCGGAACGGCAGACAGCAGCGCTTCAGTATACGGATGGCGCGGCGTGGTATACAGGTCGCGCGAACTGGCGATTTCGACGATGCGGCCAAGGTACATCACCGCCACCCGCTGGCTGATGTGCTCCACCACCGAAAGATCGTGCGCGATGAACAGGTAGGTCAACCCCAGTTGCGCCTGCAAGTCCTCAAGCAGGTTGATGACTTGGGCCTGAATGGACACATCCAGCGCAGACACCGGCTCGTCACAGATGATCAGCTTGGGGTTGACGGCCAGCGCCCGCGCAATGCCGATGCGCTGGCGCTGCCCGCCCGAGAACTCATGCGGAAAACGGCGCACGTGATCCGGATGCAGGCCCACGGTCTGCAGCAATTGCATGACCCTGTCGTCACGCTCACCAGCATTTTTTGCCAGCCCGTGAATGATCAAGGCCTCGGCCACGATGGCGCCTACTGTCATGCGGGGGTTCAGGGACGCATAAGGGTCCTGAAAAATGATCTGCATATTGCGCGTCAGCGCGCGCAGCTCGCTCTTGCTCGCATGGGTGACGTCTTTGCCCTCAAACCAAAGCTCGCCCGACGTCGGCGCGATCAGGCGCAGAATGCAGCGCCCCGTGGTCGATTTGCCGCAACCCGACTCGCCGACCAGGCCCAGCGTTTCGCCCGGCTGGATCTCAAAACTGACACCATCGACCGCATGAACGTGCTCCAAATCCCGCGCAAACAGACCGCCCTTGACCGGGAAACGTTTGACCAGATTTTTGACACGCAGCAGGGGTTCGGTCATGACGACATGAGGGTTTCGGGATCAGAGCACGCAGGCCACTTTGTGGCCCGGTGCAACTTCGCGCAAGGGTGGGTCCTCGCCTTGGCACTGCGCCGTCACGTACTTGCAGCGTGGCGCGAAGCGGCAGCCCGGCGCGGGATTGACCAGCTTGGGAACCGTGCCGGCAATGGCTTCCAGCCGCACTTTGTGCGTTGCAGCCATGTCGATGCGGGGGATAGAGCGGATCAAGCCCTGCGTGTACGGGTGGCGCGGTGATGCAAACAGTTCGCGCACGGGCGCTTCTTCAATTACCTTGCCGGCGTACATCACGACCACGCGCTCTGCAGTTTCGGCCACGACGCCCATGGCGTGGGTGATCAGCATGACCGACATGCCCAGGCGGAACTTCAATTCGGCCAGCAGGTCCAGAATCTGCGCCTGGATGGTGACGTCCAGCGCGGTGGTGGGCTCGTCGGCGATCAACAGTTTGGGGTTGCAGGCCAGCGCCATCGCAATCATCACGCGCTGACGCATGCCGCCTGAAAACTGGTGCGGGTAATCGTGAATTCTCCGCTTCGGGTTGGAGATTTTCACAAGCTCCAACATGGCGGCAGCACGGTCCAGCGCGGCGCGGCGCCCCAAGGATTCATGCAGGCGGATCACTTCTGCCACCTGCTCGCCCACGGTGTAGACGGGGTTGAGCGATGTCATCGGCTCCTGGAACACCATGGCGATTTCCTTGGCGCGGATTTTCCCCATTTCCTGTGCGGTCAGCGGAATCAGGTCACGGCCTTGCCAAAGTATTTGGCCCGCCACAATTTTTGCAGGCGGCATGGCGAGCAGCTTCATCACCGACATGGCTGTCACGCTCTTGCCGCAGCCCGATTCACCGACAACGCCCAGGGTTTCACCCCGGTCAATGTAAAGATCAACGCCGTCTACGGCATGCAGCATGCCGTCGTCGGTGGCGAAGTGGGTTTTCAACCCCCTGATTTCAAGCAAATGTTTGGCCCCCAGGCCTGTCATTGGGTGGAATGCGCGGCCCGGCACGGCGGCTGCCCTTGCGTCAATTGCAGTCATCCCTGCACCCGGCGCGGGTCCAGCGCATCGCGCAGGCCGTCGCCAATGTAGTTGATGGAGAGCACCGTCAAAAAGATCGCCAGGCCCGGGAAAATCGCCCAGTGTGCGGCGATGTCCATATGGTCTTTGGCATCAAAAAGCAGCCGACCCCAAGTAGGAATGTCTGGTGGAAAACCCAAGCCCAGAAATGACAGTGTGGATTCGGCGATGATCGCTGCCGCGACGTCGATCGTGCCCGCCACGATCACCGGACCGAGTGAATTGGGCAGGATGTGGCGAAAGACCTGGCGGGCAGGTGACGCGCCCAGTGCACGCGCCGCTTCAACAAACTCTTTCTCCCGCAATGAGAAGAACTGCGCGCGGACCAGCCTTGCTACTGGCATCCAGCGAAACCCGCCAATCACGGCCACCACCATGATGAAAACGCTGGTTTCAGCACCGACCCAGCCTTTCAGGGTATCTCGAAACAGATAGATCAACAACAATAGCAGTGGCAGTTGCGGCAAAGACAGAAACAGGTCCGTTAGCCACATCAGGAAGGTGTCCACATAGCCGCGCGACATGCCGGCGATGGCGCCCACAATGATGCCGACCACAATCGCAATCAGCATCGCCGCAAATCCCACCGCCACTGAAATTCGCCCGCCATACAGCATGCGCGCCAGCAAGTCCTGGCCCAGATCATCCGTGCCCAGCGGGTGCGCCCACGAGGGACTTTGCAACTTGGCCTTGAAGTCGATTTCATTGATGGGCAGCTTCCACAGGAAGGGCCCGACGACCACCGCAACAATGATCAGCAGCAGCAACACGGCGCCGGCAAACGCCAGCTTGTGGCGCTTGAAACGCTTCCAGGCTTCGCTGCCGAGCGAACTGGGCGCGCTAGCTGAAACTGATGCGGGGGTCAAGCCAGCCATAAAGCAAGTCAGCGATCAGGTTAAAGGCAATCACCAAGCACGAAAACACGAAGGTCACCGCCATGATGACCGGGGTGTCGTTGGACAAAATGGAACTGATGAGAAGCGAGCCGATACCCGGCACCCGAAAGATCTGCTCGGTCACGATGGCGCCACCAAAAATGGCGGGCATCTGCAGGGCAACCAGGGTCACCACCGGAATCATTGCGTTGCGAACCACGTGCTTGAGGATCACCCAGCGCTCGCCGAGGCCTTTGGAGCGGGCAGTCGTTACGTAATCAAGGCGAATCACGTCAAGCACGGCAGAGCGCACATACCGTGTCATTGACGCGGCTTGAAAAAGACCCAGCACTGCCACCGGCATGATGGTCTGGCGCAAATGCTCCCACCACCAGCGCCAGCCCACCTCAGAAATGTCAGCGCGATACACAAAGGGCAACCAGTCGAGCTGGATGCTGAACACCAGAATCAGCAGAATGCCGGTGAAGAAAGTCGGCAACGAGAACCCGATAAAAGCCAGCGTATTGGCGATTTGGTCAAACACCGAATAGGGCCGTATCGCAGCGATCACGCCTACTGGCAGCGCAATCAGAAGTGCCAGCAATTGCGCGGAACCGATCACCAGCAAAGTGGTCGGCAGGCGCTGGAGAATCAGTATATCGACATCGATCCGGCTGACAAAGGAGAACCCCCAGTTGCCTTGAAACATGGCCGCCAGCCACCGGAAGTAACGCGTGAACAGTGGGTCATCCAGGCCGAAGTTGCTCCGCAGGTTGTCCCGCACTTCAGGTGGCACGTTCGGGTTATTGACCAGCTCACTGAAAGGATCACCCGGCGCCAGCGCCAAAAGGGTGAACAAAACGAGGCTGATACCAAGCAAGCTCGGTATGGCGACCAGAAGCCGCCTGAGCAAATAGCTGCGCATCCGTCAATATCAGGCGTTGCGGTACCAGTCTTTCAGCAGGAAAAGGTCATTGTCCCAACCGCTCACGGGGGCATACATCCGGTTCGATATGCCCTGGACGCGTGGGCGAAACACCACAGGAATCACCACACGGTTTTCTATGGCCAGGTCGTTCATGCGCATGAACATGGCGCCCCGCTTGACCGGGTCCATTTCAACCTCTGCAGCACGGAAAAGCTTGTCGTATTCGTCATTGCGCCAGCGGGTGATATTGCGGCCTTGCCACTTGTTTTCCCTGGTGGCGGCTTGCCAGGAACAAAACTGGTTCATGAAAAATTCGGCATCGGGCTGCGTCATCGTGGTTGTGAACATTTCAATGTCACAGAAAAACTTGGTGTAGGTGTCGACGTTGGCGACGTCCGACGAGAAAAACACCGACGCCGTCACCGCCTTGAGCTCCAGATCAATACCGGCCTTCTGGCAGGCTTGCTTGACCACAGCCTGCGTTTTCTGGCGCGGGCCATTGATGGAGGTTTGAAACACGAACTTCAGTTTTTTTCCGTCCTTGGCACGTATGCCGTCTGACCCGGCCTTCCAGCCTGCCGCCTCAAGCACCTGTACGGCTTTTGCCACGTCAAATTCGAATTTGACATTTTTTGAGCGGAATTTTTCCGGGGTGTTCAGGAAGTTGCGGGTAGCGACACCGGTGCGTCCATAAATATTCTCCTGGACGCCCGCGCGGTCCACCAGCAGGTTAAGGGCCTCGCGCACTGCGGGATCACTCAGGACCGGATGCTTCGTCTTGACGCTGGC
>JANMCB010000106.1:0-27932 GCA_031360805.1 Rhodoferax sp. | reverse complement strand
CTCGGTAAAGAGCGCCAGGGTCATGTTCACCGTCAAGACCAACTTGCAAATACTGCCTTGCAAAATTGCAGCCTGATCCCAAACCTGGAAATCCTCAAGCGGACTTGGGACGGTCAGTGCGTTGTCTATTTGAAAAAGTCCAGGGAAACGCATTTGCTGAGCTCTTCCTGTGCCCTCGTGCTTGGGGTCTTGGAGCAGGGTCCGGTCCCGTTTTCAGTTTTACAAGATCACCTGCAGGCATTCGCAGGTGACGCTGACTCACAGGAAGTTTCGAGTCTTGCGCAAGAGATTGTCGATACGCTCAGTAAAATGGGAATCATTGAAACCCTTGAGGATGCATCCTGAGTCTCTCATCGCTAAGTTCTACCGAAATTTCTCGTCGCATAGCCGGTAACGGGTTGAACATCTCAATTGGTCGATTTGACATTTCACTAACGTCACGTCTTCCGCAGGTCAATCGCGGTGTTGTACAACTGTATGCCGATTTCCCGCTCAGTCCTGACAACACTCTGATTGATTTTCGAATCGATATGGCCCCGCCAAGCCGCTTGAGGCGGTGGTTCAGGCCTCAAGTCAACTTCAACTTTGATGGCGTCCGACCGTTCAAGCCTCTTCCAATCAATCAAGCGTTTGCGATGTTCGAATGGGGTTTGAATTGGGTCATAGCGAACCATGCACACCAGTTTGCGATCGTGCATTCTGCAACGCTCGAGAAAAATGGTCGAGGCTACATCTTTCCGGGCGCTCCGGGCAGTGGCAAGAGCACCCTTTGTGCGGCGTTGGTGTGTCGTGGCTGGCGCCTGCTTTCCGATGAAATGGCTCTAATATCCCTAGAAGATGGCCTTATCTGGCCAATTCCTCGACCAGTCAGCTTGAAGAACGCTTCTATTGAGATCATCCGCAATTTCGGGGGTGGGGCTGTTCTGGGTGATATTGTTGCTGACACGGCCAAGGGAAATATCGCCCATATGCGGCCGCCCAAAGCCAGTGTTGACGCTGCCAGAGTACCCGTAGAGCCATTTGCAGTTGTATTTCCGACGTATCGTGCCAACACGAGAACCGAGTTTGTCGAGATCACAAAAGGGCAAACGCTGATGCGCCTGGCCGAAAACTGTTTCAATTACCCCGTCTTGGGTGCGGCAGGGTTCAATTGCCTGGGCGACGCTGTCGCAAAGTCAAGCTGTCACACAGTTCACTATTCAGACCTGAACGAGGTAATAGCCATGCTTGAGCATTGACCGCATGTTGTCAGCTGCTTTCGAGAGCCATCCTCTCATACAGTACTTGCGTGACCCTCGGACAGCTTTGAAATTTGGCGTTGATGAGTGGGAGACTTTGATGCGCGTAGCACGGCACGGTTATTTATCAAGCCGAGTTGCATGGCTGGCAAGCCAGCATTCATTGATGGAGCAGTTTCCTGAGAAAGTCCAGTTTCACTTTTCAAGTGCCTTGCGTGTTTCTGAAAGTCAAGCCATCAGCGTCAACTGGGAAGTAGCGCAAATACGCAAAGCCTTCAGCGCGGCGTCAATACCTTTCACACTGTTGAAAGGTGGCGCATACATTAAAGGCAAGTTCGCACCAGCACCCGGGCGACTGCTTTCGGACGTTGACATCATGGTTCCGAAAGAGCAATTAGATGCTGCCGAAAGGGCGCTTTACGGCAGCGGGTGGTTTCCAACCAATCTCAATGCGTATGACCAGCGGTACTACCGTGAGTGGATGCACGAGCTGCCGCCTATGCAACACCTCGAACGGGGCACCACGATTGACTTGCACCATACGATTCTGCCGCCTACTGCCTTGCTGAAGCCGGATGTGGCGAAACTTTGGGCTGCCGTTTGTCCGGTTGAGAATGAAAAGGGTGCGTTCGTTTTGTCTCCCGTTGATATGGTGCTGCACAGCGCGACCCATTTATTTCACGACAGTGAGCTTGAGCATGCTTTGCGAGATTTGGTTGATATGGATGCACTGATCCGTCAGTTTTCTGTTCAGGACAGCTTCTTCAAGGCGTTGATCGAGCGAGCGCAGATTCTTGACCTCAGCCGCCCGTTGCATTACGCGCTCAAGTACTGCAGTTTGTTTTTGGAGACCCCAATTCCGGCTGAAGTCCTGTCCCGTATTGACGCGTTTGGCAGCCAGTCCAAAACGATCAGGAGCGTTATGGACCAGGTAGTCTCGCAAAGCATTGGTAGCATTCTCGAAGAACGTCTGAGCGTCAAGTCCCGCGTTTCTTTGTTCATAATGTATGTTCGATCCCATTACCTGAGAATGCCGCTGCGGCTTCTCATTCCACATCTGGTCCGCAAACAATTCACTGCTGACGAGGCAGCCCGTTAAATACCCCGCTACGCCTCATTGCTGTAAGCTGCAAGCTTGACGGTTAATTTCCTGGACCAAGAAAGCAGGCTATGAAAAGTAGTGCGAAGGCCTTGTCGCGATGGGTCATCCGGCGATCAGATCGAATCACAGCAATTGGTTTTTTCATCTTTGCCGCAGTGCAAATGACTGCTACGGCCCAACCAGCGTCGGGTCGCATGGTCGAAGTGGTGGTCAAAGTCAAACCAGCCATCGTCCTGGTAGGCACCTTCAAGGCTACCAACAGCCCGCGCTTCACTTTACGGGGCACCGGTTTTATTGTGGGCGACGGCAATATGGCGGTCACTAACGCGCATGTAATTCCTGAAGGTGCCGAGGCCGACACCGAGGCGAAAATCGTGATTCAGGTCAGAACGCCTCAAAACGAGCTTCAGGCGCGCGTTGCGACAATACTTGAAATCGACAAAATCCACGACCTGGCGTTGATTCGGTTTGACGGACCGGCCATGCCCATGCTGCAGATTCGCGATTCCGACACCGTTCGCGAAGGGCAGGCCATTGCCTTCATGGGTTTCCCGATTGGCGGCGCGCTGGGGTTTTCGCCGGTGACGCACAGGGGCATGATCTCGTCAATTACCGCCATCGCGCTGCCGTCTTCCAATTCGGCGCAACTCAATGCCCGCACCATCAGCAGCCTTCGCAGCGGTGGGTTCAACATTTTCCAGCTTGATGCCACGGCTTACCCCGGCAACAGCGGTGGCCCCATGTTTGATGCGGACACCGGCGAGGTGCTGGGCGTCATCAACATGGTGTTTGTCAAAGGCACCAAAGAGGCGGCTCTGACGCATCCTTCAGGCATCAGCTATGCGATTCCATCCAGATATGTCATCGAGTTGCTGGCGCGGCAAAAGCCGAAGTGAAGCGTTCAACGGCACAGCGTTCAAAGCACAGACGTAAAAAAAGCACTGCCAGGCAGTGCTTTTTTTTGAGGCAAACGCCTCGATTTAGACGGCTGCCGGTTTGCGGCGGCGTGAAGCCACCAAGCCAACCAAGCCGAGTCCCAACAGCGCCAGTGAACCTGGCTCAGGGATTTTGGTACTTGGGCCGCACTGGTTGTTGACAACGCCGCCCGTTGCGGTACACAAATTGCCCGCTACAGACAGCAGTTTGAACGCGTCAACACCAGTATCGCCCGTGGTTCCACCGCCATAGGCTGAGTTGTACGCGCTGACTAGCCAGTAGCTTGAATAAACTGTTGATGCAAATGTCGCCGTGCCGCCCGCTGTAGTGCCGTTG
This sequence comes from Rhodoferax sp., assembly GCA_031360805.1. GTDB lineage: Bacteria > Pseudomonadota > Gammaproteobacteria > Burkholderiales > Burkholderiaceae_C > JANYCG01. The sequence continues at coordinate 24,320 of JANMCB010000106.1, read as the reverse complement.
CTGGCACCAACATCCTTGAGGTTGCCCACAAGCGTCCAGCCTGCAAGTGCCTGAGCAGCGCCCGCCACCGTTGGTGCGCCAGAGCCCGTCCATGCAAGTACAGCGACGTCGGAATCGTTGTACACGCCGGTCGTGTCATCAGTGCCGTTCCAGCCAATTGCCAAGCTGGCCAAATTGACCGATGCGCCAAACTGGAAAACGATTCCATCCGATCCGAACTGGTTGTCTACTGCGTGGGGGCCAGTTGCGGTTGCGTCTTCATTGGTTGCGACGACACCCAGACCTGTGCTGTATTCGTAAATTGACGCGGCCGCAAAGTTGGTTCCTGTGGTAGGTGTCGCGATTGAGCCAGTTCCGGTAGAAAACGCATTTGCTGACACCAGATTCGTCGTCGTTCCCGACCCATTGCCAGCGCAAGCTGACACCAATCCGGCGCCATTAGCAGTGCACAGGGCCAGCAAATCCCAAGTTGACGCTGCAAACGCTGTGCTGCCAGCAGCCGTCAGCGCAAGTGCAGCCAATGACTTGACAACGGTGGTTTTGCGGAAATATTTCATGGTCTTGATCCTCAAATTAGGTCAGTTTTGTCACCGACACGCACAAATAAAACTTCGATAAGGGATAGAAGCGATTTTCATGCCAGTAAATATTCCTCTTATTTTTCAAACACTTACTATATTTTGCTGTAAAAAAAGTTTTTAAATGTAATAAAAATCGACACTTATTGGCACTCAGTAACAACCAGTGGAAATTTGTTACAACACTGGCTTTGTTACGTTTGATCCGATGCCTGGGGCCGCAATCTCGCAGGCCTCCGTAAACGGTGGACGGCAACGTGCACGGGTAGGCGCGACTCGTCAAATAGCTGAAGGAACCCGAGTGGGTTCGAAGCTAAACTAGTTAAAAATTAACCTGTAGGTCAATTTGTGGGGGAAAATTCGGAATTTCTTCAAAAAAACCGATAAAATAGGCCTCTAGCCCGCGTATTATATAAATAGTTTGCTACTATTTATATAGTATATCAAATCGAAGGTCTTGGAGCCATTTCCAGCCCGGCCGGCCTACTGGAGGGTTTTCAGCAACGCAGCCGCTTCCACACTGCCGTCAAACGGCCTGCCGGGCTTCAATGCGGCTTCCAATTCATCTTTCGCCTCATTTTTGCGCCCCGTTTTTGCCAGGACTGCAGCCAGGTGGTAGCGGATTTCAGGATTGGCGGGCTCGCGCAGCCGGGCATCGCGCAGCAATTGCACGGCGCGGTCGGTTTGGCCGCCCTGGAACAGGGCCCAGCCGAGCGTGTCGATGGCGTTGGCATTGTTGGGGTTTTTGGCAACGGCCTGCTCGGCAATCTTGACCGCCGCAGGGTCTTTAAGACGCAACAGGATATTGGCCAGATTGTTCAGAGCCGAGCTGTCGTCGGGCGTAATTTTTAACAGATCTTCGTACGCGGTTTTGGCTTGGTTGAAGCTTCCTGCACGGGCATAGCTATCTGCCAGCGCGCGTTGGGTAGCGGCGTCTTTGGGGTGAGATTTGACCCATTGCTCAGCCAGGGGAACGGCGCCTTTGCCGCCATCCTGGGTGGAGAGTGTCCGAAACAGCCTGAGCAGCGTCTCGGTGGATGGTTCCAGCTGGTGCGCCTTGCGATAGCCCTCCAGTGCAGCGGGGGTCTGGTTGCGCGCAACCGCAATGTCACCCAGCAAGCTGTAGCCTACGGCGCGTTTGGGATTTCTGGCAACAATGTCCCTGGCGCGCCTTTCGGCCTTTGCCGGGTCGCCCTGGCGCAGCTCCACTTCAGTCATCAAGGCCATGGCAGGCAAGTAATCTGCCTGGCTGGAGAGGGCTTTTTCAAGGCTGTACGCAGCACCTCCCAGGTTGTTGGCGGTGAGCTGGAGCAAGGCGATTTGAACCTGCGGCGCGGGGTTGTAGTCGGCAACGCGTGTGGCGCTGGTCAAGGTGCTTTTCACCGCAACTTTGTCGCCGGTGGCAATTTGAGCTTTGGCATAGGCCAGCAAAACTCCCAGATCTTCTGGTGCCTTGGCTGACATTTTTTTCGCCGCTTCAAACGCGGGGATAGCGCGGCCATTGCGCAGATGAAAGTCCGACAGAGCCAGTCCCCAGCGGGTTTCCTTGGGGCCAGATAAATCGGTGGCCTTCTCAAGCCAGCGCAGCGCGTCGTCCGGCTTGCCTTTGCGCTCGGACAGAGAGGCCAGTTCGACCATCGCTTCGGCATTCTTCTCGTCCACCTTGAGCAGGCCGTTGAGTCGAAGTGCAGCCGCGTCGTAAGCTTTGGTGGCAATCTCAATTCGGGCCAGGTTGAGTTTTGGGGTTACAAAAGCATCGTCGAGTTTGGCCGACTGCTCAAACGCCGCTTTGGCACCCGCAATGTCCTTCGCGTCGCCTTTGGCCATGCCCAGCAGATTGAAAAAACCGGCGTTGCCCGGCTGCTGCTTGACCAGCATATCAGCCACGACAACCGCTTTGGCAGCCTGGCCTGCGCGCAGGTACAGTGCGATCAGGGACGTTGCTGCCTGTGTCTGGCGCGGGTCGCCCTTCAGCGCGGTTTCAAGTTCTGCCATGGCAGTGCCGGTCTGGCCACTTCGCAACAGGCTTAAACCCAGCACGGTGTGAAATTCAGGCGATTCCTTGGTTTGCAGCGCCCTTTGCATGAGCGAGGTAGCCCTGGCGTTTTGCCCTTTGGACATTAACGCCGAGCCAAGCAGGGTGAGTGCCTGGCCATCCAGTGGCTGCGCTTTTAAATAAGTTTCCAGCACTTCCACCGCGCGATCAACGTTTTTGTCGCGCAAGTAAAGCTGCGCCAACAGTTTGGCAGTCGGCGTGTTGCCCTGAACCTTTTGAAACGCTTCAAGGTATTGCTTGGCTTTCTCGCCCTCATTCAGGCCGAAATGTGCCAGGCCGTTGAGCATGAGCAATTGGGGCCGGTAGCGGATGAACTCCATCGGCACCGGATCCAGCAGCCCAATGACTTCCTTCAACGCCGCACGCGCCTCTCCGGGCTTGTTGGCGCGCTCGGCCAGCAATGCCTGCATGTAGGCGGCGCGCGGCTCTTCGGGCGACACGCGCTGCAATTCTGCGATGTCGCTGGCGGCGTCTTTGGGCTGGTTCAGGTCAATGTAAATTCCGGCGCGTGACACCCTGGCTTCAACGTTTTCAGGGTCCAATTTGAGCGCGCGGTCATACGCCGTCAAGGCACCTTTCAAATTGCCCACCACATGCATGATGGAGCCCTTCTGGTACCAGGCATCCGTTGAATCAGGCGCCAGAACCAGAGCGCGTTCAGAGGCGTCGGTGGCTTCCCGAATCTGCCCTACACGAATGCGAATAGGCACCTCGGCCAACCAGGCGGGTGCCGATTTGGCGTCGATGGCGCGTGCATCGTCTACCGCCTTGAGGGAGCCTTTGATGTCACCCAGGTCGCTGCTGGCCGAGGCCCGTACCAACAGAAGTTGTAACTGCACACCCGGTGGCAAACCAGCCAGCACAAACTGCTGTTGCTCGAAAAGCAGTTTCTGTTTGCCTTGCGCGGTGTAAGCCAGTGCTAACTGCACCACGATTTCAGCACGATTGACCCCAAGCCGCAGCGCTTCGTTGAATGCGACTTCGGCGCCGATCACATCGCCATTCTTCAACAAGGCCTTGCCCAGCAATACCTGAACCGGCAGCATGTTTTTGTCAATCTGCAGTGCATTCTTCAACTGGATGATCGCGCCGTCGGTGTCCTTCTTTTCAAACCGCACCAGCGCGTCTTCGTAGTATTTGGAAGCCTGACTGTCGGCGCTTTGTGCCGTGCCAATAACGCCCAGAAGGCCCGCGGCCAGAATGGCGCCAAGCCAGTGGGTGCGAGCGGGGCGGGACGCCGATTGCATTGGTTGGGCGCGATAGAAGCGTAGATAGGTCATGGCGATCGATTTGCGAGGGCGAAGAAAGCATAGGTTCACAAGCAGGTTGAATTATGGTTCAGAGTCGGCTCGTGATGCCGGAGTTGCGTCCAAACGCCGCACCCAGCGGCGCAAGCCCCACACACCCGCGCCAATCAGCAGGAGCATGCCGAGACCCATCAGGTAGGTGAGCAGGCTGGGGTTCTTGAGGGCTTCGACAATTTGCCCGGCAAAGAACATCATGACCAGCGTGCCGGGGGTCATGCCAATGGCCGTGCCAATGAGCAAGTCGCGCAAACTCAGGTGCGACGCGCCGGCGATCATGTTGACAATGGCAAAGGGTGCAATCGGGACCATTCGAATTGCAATCACGGATAAAACGCCGTGGCTGGCGAGCCTCTGGCTCACACGGTTGACGCGCGCACCTCCCAGGTGCTGCACCACGTCGTGCCCCAGGCGTTCGCCAATCCAGAAACTGACGGCCGCACCAAGCAGGGCTGCCGCAATCGAATAGAAAAATCCGGCAGCCGGGCCAAACGCAACAATCGCCACCAGCGTTAAAAAGGTCAGCGGGACCGCCAGCGTCAAGGCAATGCCAAACCCTAGAATAGCGGCGACTGGTCCGATCGACTCTCCCAAGTGTTGAAGGGCGCTCACAATGCGCGCTGCATCCAGCCAACCACGCAATGGTGACCAGCTCCAGGCGCTGGCCAAAGCCAAGAGGGCGAGCAGTGCCATCGCCAGGAGAGCAAGCCGCCACCGCATTAACCGGCCAGATGAGTTTTCAGTGTCCCGAGTCATTGGACCGGCGTGCTATTCATGATCAGGTTGGGTTTGCCCGTTGAATTCATGACATCGCCAATGGCTTTGGCCAACTCGACGACATTCCGGTCGTCAAAAATCGAGCCGTGCAGCCCTTGGACCCGGCGTTCGACCAAGCGCTGCCCGAGGTGGCCTTGCCAGCCGCTGAACAGCAGCCGGTTCCAGGTTGTGGCCAATCCCTCGGACTTGATCAGATTGACCGAGCCGGTCACCGCGCTGGCACGGTAGCCACTGACGGCCATCACCTGACCCACCAGACCAGGGTCGTTCAGCATCGCTCCCAGGCGCCGGCCGTTCATGCTCAAGTCTTGAATGTGCAAAGTGCGCACAAACCATCCCAACAGCTTCCAGAATGTGGTTCCACCCCACAAGCGGCTTGGATAAATGGTGTCAATCAAGATCAGACCCTTCACCTCAACGCCCGCCTGTTGCAATTGAAACGTGGTTTCCAGGGCGGCCAGGCCGCCGACTGAAAAACCGGCCAGATAACAAGGCCCGTGCCCCAGCTTCAGGATAGAGCTGACGTAAAGTGTGGCCAGGTCCGCAATGGTTGTGATGGTGCTGGCGCTGGGGGGTTGCAACATGCGCAGCTCACAGGTGTTTCCCAATGTGCGGGCCAGATTCTGAAATCTCATCAGATCGCCGTGGCCGGATGCCGCCAGGTAAAGAACCGTTGACGGGTGAGTGGTGCCGTCTGTATTGCGATGAGCTTGGTCCAGCTTGATCAAAAGACCGGATTCAGCGGTGTCTTCAGCCAGCGCCAGAGCCAGACTTGCAACCGTTGGCCGTTCGGTAATGAGGTACATCGGAACCCGCCGGCCAATTAGCTTTTCAATCCCGGTCAAGAGGCTGATGGCGGCCAGTGAGTCACCACCCACATCAAAGAAGTTGTCGCTGACGGAAAGATCAGGTTGCTTCAGGGCGTCACGCCAGAGCGTCAGCAATTGGTTTTCAAGGGGGGTATTGGGCTGACGGCTACCCGCCGCTACAGGTGCATATTCGGGAACCGGAAGGGCAGCGTAGTCAACTTTTCCGGCGGTACTTTCAGGCAAATGGCTGAGGACGTTGATGCCACCAGGGATCATGTAGTTTGGCAGGCTCTGTCGCAGAATCGATTGGAGTTGCTCATTGGTTTGGCCGCATAGGGACGCAACCCAGGCGTGAAGGGCGGGTTTGCCATCTCGCGAAATCAGGTTGACTGCAGCTTGGCAGACACCGTCAATTCGCAACAAGGCGGCTTCAATGTCACCCAATTCAATTCGATAGCCCCTGAGTTTGACCTGACGGTCAAGCCGACCGGCGAAGTTCAGGTTTCCCTGAAGGTCCAGCCACCCGCGATCGCCTGTGCGGTACATCCTTTGACCGGGCAAAAAAGGGTCACTCGTGAAAACCTCTTGAGTCAGCTCCGGTTGGTTCAGGTACCCCCAGGCCACTGCGGCGCCACCAATGTAGATTTCTCCCGTCACACCAAAAGGCATCAACTGCTGGTTCGAATCAAGCACATAGATCCGGGTGTCGTCAACCGGTCGACCAATCGGCAAAACCTTGCCCGACGCCGTCTTCACGCATTCCCACGCGGTGGCGAAGATTGTCGTTTCAGTCGGTCCGTACACATTGAAGAGCTGTGCACCCGTGTCGTGAATGAACCGGTTCGCCAATTCGGGTGACAACACCTCGCCGCCACAGCAGGCCACGCGAAGCTGCAACCCAGTCAGGTTGGCGGTGGCGTCAAGAAACCGGTTCAAGGTCGATGGCACAAACGCCATGATGGTCACACCGTGTTCAATTGCAAAGGGTGCCAGCGACTCAGGCAGTACCCTGCCAGGCGGTGGCAGGGCCATGCTGGCGCCACATATCAATGGCAAACACAGCTCGATCAGCGAAGGGTCAAAAGTGATTTGTGTTGCTTGCGCTGTTCTGTCATGCGCGCTGACACCATAGGTTCGCGCGAGCCAGGTCAGGCGTCGGGAAAGCGCGCCATGCTCAACCATGACGCCCTTGGGTCGTCCTGTCGATCCAGAGGTAAACAGCACGTAGGCCAAATCCTGCGCCGTTGGCGCGAGCCCATGACCCTGCAACGCGCTGCCAACGTTGACGAACGGCTCGTCAATTTCGATACAGCAAGCATGCAAGGGTGCCAGGCGCAGGCGATTGGTTTTCTGGAAAACAAACACCACCGCAGCGCTTTCGGCGAGAATCTCAGCCATTCTGGCGACTGGGGAGTCCGTGTCCAGTGGCAAAAAGGCGGCACCAGCCTTGGCAATCGCCAGTATGGCAATCACCATGTCGGCTGACCTCTCGATGGCGAAGGCGACGACGCATTTCCGCCCGACGCCATGTTGCCGCAGACAATTTTCCAATTGTTCAGCGCGCGCATTCAGGCCTGCGTAATCCAGGCTACCCCCGTCCCAAACCAGGGCTGTCGCATTTGGATTCAAATGCACCTGTTTTTCAAACAGAACAATGAACGGGGCTTCGGCCGCATGGGAAGCCACATTGGCGTGCAAGCCTTCAACCAGCGCAATCTGCTCTGCGGGAGCGGCCAGCGGATAGCCTTGAATCCTGGCCTGCGGCGAAGTGATAAACATGTCCACCAAGGCCCAAAGTCGTTCACCCAGCAACTCGGCCTGACTTTGCGAAAAATAGTCCGGACTGGCTTCCAGGACGAGTTCTACATCAGCGTCCTCGTGAAATTCGCATACCGTGACACCCAAAGGGTACCGAGCAATGCCGGAAAAAAACTGGCGTGAACTGACCGACCTTGCCGATCCAAAATTGAGCTGGTAGTCGTGCCGCTCAAAGGACAGCAACAAATCAAAAAAGCCCGCTTGTCCGCTTCGAGTCAAATTCAGCTTGCGGCTCAAATCGCTCAATGGATACCTTGAATGGCGCAATGCGCCACGCATCGTCTGTCCAATGGCCGAAAGCAGTTCAGAACCCGTCATCTCAGGCGGCAATTTCACCAAAATAGGCAGAACACCAACAAACATGCCCAACGTTTCACGATAGCGATGTCCGCCCCGGTTTAGACTGGGCACACCCACCACGACTTCCTGCCGATTGCAAACCCGCGCAAAGTACAGCGAGAGTGCTCCCAGGAAAATGTTAAATGGCGACAACCCGTTTTGACCTGCATGGCTGGTGAGCCGGTTGTAATCGAGCCTCAGAATGCGCTTCACCACCAAAGTTGCTTTTGGCAGCGCGTGCTGCACCCGGTTCTGCAGCCTTTCGATCAACGGTGCAGGTAATGCTGGAAACTGTTGAATCCAGTATTCGGAATCCCGCTGGAATGCGGCAGACTCCCGGTAGTGGACAGAATCTTTTACGTAAGCAACATAGCCTGGGTCACTCCGCCTGATCGGCTCAACATTTGCCAGCAAGGCGTTGTAAATTTCACTCCAGCGCTGCAGCACGCGAGAAGTGCCCCAGCCGTCCATCACCAGGTGATGGAATTGAAGCAGAACACCATTCAGGCCAGGACCTGCCCGCAACAGAAAAAACCGCCATGGCGGTTGTGTCCCCAGCTCAAATGGTTTGACGATGCTTTTGGTCCACCAATCCAGCATCATCCTTTCGGGGTCACCGTCGGTTGCGAGGTCTACGATTTCAAGAGACGCCTTAACATCGGGAAGCAGCAATTGACCGCCTTGCGCAAGTGGAACCAGTCGCAATGTTTCACTTTCCGAAACCAGTTGCGTCAATGCCGTTTGGAAAAGCAACAAGTCAAGGTGGCCGCGCAGAAAACCACCGCCGCCAATATGGAGGTGAGTGCTTTCTGGCCAGACTCTTTGATCCAGCCAAACTTCTTGCTGACTCAGCGAGAGGTCAAAAGCCGTACCAGGTTGTTTGTCCTGGTCCGCGGATGCAGGAGTTTCTATTCCTGACGTTTCCATTTTTTGATGTGCTTCATGGCGTATTGGTAACCCACTTCAGCGATTTCATCGGCCCGACGGTAGGCCATCAAAGCAAACGCCTTGACAGGCGGCTCCATATAAAGGTCTGCCTGGGCAATCGTGCGACTGCGCTGATTCAAGCCGCCAATATGCCCTGCACGGTAAAGTATGTCAGCAATGCCGGGCGACGGGTGGGTTTGCGGCGAAAAATACCCCTTGATGGTGCTCCAAATGGAGAGTCGGCTCAGGCTTGGATCGACACGCATGGGTTCCAGCACATCAACATCGATGGCGATGACTGTTCCATTGCCGCGGCGCCGCTCAAGGGGAGTTCCAAGCCGAGCCCGCATGGCTTCAACGGGAACGTTTTCCAGAATGGCGCCGTCGACCAGCATGTCGCCATTGAACAGCACCGGCGGGAACAGTCCAGCCGGTGAGTTGCTGGCCAAAACGGCGCGCCATAAAGGGCCACTGTCCTGAACGGTGGTGCAACCCTTGGTCAGGTTGCAAGCTGCTGCGAAAAACGGAATCCAGAGACCATCGACAGCCGTGTCGCCAAACATTTTTCGAAGGTCGCGGGCTACACGCTTGCCCGAGACCAGGGAAATGATGGGTAAAGTGGGTCGCTCCCCGCCGCGCGCAAAGGCTCTGGTTCTGGAAACAATTTCGTCCAGAGGGACTCCACAGGCAAACTGGGCTGCAATCAATGCACCCATGCTGTTGCCACCAATCAGATCAACTGGGATACCGGATTCTTTCAGTGCACGAAGGACGCCGACATGTGCGAATCCTCGTGCACCACCACCACCCAAAACCACGCCCACGGCGGTGCCAGTCAGAAATCTGGCAAGGCGCTCGAAGTCATCTCTGCGGTCTTTTCTTACAGGGTAGATGCGTTCGAATGAGCGGCCTTCGCGCCAGCCGCCTGTGTCGCTAGGCGTCAACGTGTCTTCAGGATGCAGAACGACCAAATGCAGTCGCTTCAGCGAAAAAGAAGGCTGCTGCTTCAAATGCCGCTCCAGGGTACCTTCCAGGCAGGGTTCGTTGGCCCGGGTTACAAAAATGACCTGATCCGCCTGGCGAAATACGCGCATGGTCCACTCTGAGTCGGCGGCCTCGGCCTCATAAATCAGGAAGTCCGAACCTTCCTCCAGCGCGTCCTGGTAGACCGCCATGTCTTGCGGTGACTGGACATGAATCGACGATGTGTGATTCGGACTGTGGTGATGCTTTGGGGGTTCGAGCAAATGGGTGCGCCCCAATTTGGAGAAAACATTGGTCAGGCAGAGCGCTAAATCATTTCCCGCAGTGCCCTGCTGCAAAGGAATCACGACAAAAGTCTGCGCATGCCGACGCACCGCAAGCTCTTCCGTATGACGCAAGTAGTTGTAGATGGCCCGGACAAATACCTGGTTGATGGCCAAAGGATGCTGCGCCAGCAAAACTTCAAAGTCCGCGCGATGCAACACGGCCAGGACGGAGTCGCGCACTGCCACGACGTCTGCGGCGCGGGGCTGGCGCAATATCAGGCCAACCTCCCCAAAACTCATGCCAGGTCGAATTTCGTTATAGAGCAGCAGTTGGCCCTTTGCGTCGCGCCGGGACACGCGAAGGCCGCCGCTGATTACAAACATCATGCCGTCGGACGGCTCACCCTCCCGCACGACTGCATTGCCGCCTTGAACCGACACCGGTTGAAGGACACGAGCCAGTGAGGTTATGACGTCTTGGTGGAGAACCCCAAACACAGGGCTGGCATGGAGAACCTCGGTGACATTGGCGCGAAACTCAGCCTGGTCAACCATTGGAGGGCCAGAATCAATCCCGCAGGAATCGGGTTGCGTTGTCCATATCCTCGTGGGTGGTTCCAGACTCCAGCGTGGCTACGAACTTGCGCCAGATCAAGTCGGGCTCAGCCATCTTGAACCCATAGAAACCGGCGTCCTTTTTTGCGCCAACTGCGAGCGCTCTGACGCGGGAAAGCTCGGACGGCCCCAGGCGGATGATTGCGTCGCCCCAAACTTGCGTTGTCAAAGGCGTCTTGCTGTGTGCAAGGAATCCGTGCAGGGAGCAATCAATCATGGTGAGTTCATGGGTCTCCTGCTCGCCTGCACGCTCCAGGTTGAACACCCCACTGCATTTGAAAGAGTAACGCTGAGACTGCCGTGCTGCGTCTGCCGCATCTTCCTCCGAGAATCCAACCGGCAGGTACTGGTGGTATGCGGGCAGGTCATAGATTGAGTAGAGCAGCGCCTTTTCACGATCACCCAAGCCATCAAAAACCCGTGTGCATTGGTTGAAGAAGTAGTCAAGCAGTGGCGGCGTCATCACCGGATCGTTGGTGGTGTAGAAGCGCCGCCCCGGAACGACAATGTTGGGCAGCTTCAGTTTAGTGAAGTAATGGTAAAGATTTTTGCGTTTGGTCTTGTGGTTGTAGGCCCTCTTAAGCACCATACGCGCTTCCAGCAAATCCAGCGAAGCGCCCACAGCGGGGGCCCCATTTGCAAAATCGTAATTGTCGACCTGCGTTTCAGTCAGGCGTTGAAAGAACAACAACGACTCATACATTTCGATCCGGTTCGGATTGACAGCAATCACGAGGTGCCGGGTGTCAAAAAAGGTGGTGCAGTACTCATACATGAACTTCATGAGCGGGAACAGTATTGCGCCCCCTGTTTTTCTGAACTTCGGATGCACTGCCAATGCCGAAACTTCTGCGATCTTGCCTCTTTTTGCACGTACTTCCCGCAAGTCAAAAATAGCCTGTAGCGGAAAGCCAAAGACGCTTTCTCGAATCAGTGAGATGGTTCCGACCACCTCGCCGTCGTATTTGGCGCAAAGTGTGGTGGTGGTGGGCAACGCGTGGTAGATCGTGACCCGCATGCCTGAGGGCGCAGGCTGCATGAATCCGCTGCTGACGTAAGCGTCATGCAGCAGTCTGAAACAGGCTTCAAGTTCTTCTTTGGTTTCGGCGATTTTCAGGACGAGGCGCGGGTCGGGGCTGGGATCACAGTCCACAAAAGACCGGTAAATGCCGAACCTTAGCGGGCGCGGGAAAAATGAGAACAGCTTTCGCAAACCCTGATGCAACAGCTTCTTTGTGCTGGAATATTTCACAGTGCTTCTCCCGGGTTGAATTGCATTATTCAACGAAAGCTGCGGTGCGCAACCTAACGCCCGTAAACGTCTTCAAACCGGACAATATCATCTTCACCCAAGTATGAGCCAGACTGGACCTCGATCATTTCCAATGGCACCCGGCCCGGATTCTCCAATCGATGGGTGGTTCCCAGGGGTATGAATGTGGACTGGTTCTCGGACACCAGAAACGACTCATCCCCGCGGGTGACTTTAGCAGTACCGCTGACCACAATCCAGTGTTCCGCCCGATGATGGTGCATTTGCAGCGAAAGTATGCCCGAAGGTTTCACGACAATCCTTTTGACCTGAAACCGCTCTCCCGCGTCCACACCGTCATACCAGCCCCATGGACGGAACACCTTGCGGTGGATTTTTCCTTCTTGCCGACCGGCAGCTTTGAGCTGGTCAACGATTTTTTTGACGTCCTGGGTTTTGTCCTTGTGTACCACCAACACTGCGTCTGCGGTCTCGACCACTATCAGATCGCTCAAGCCAACACATGCCACCAACCGGCCCTCGGATACGGCCATCGTGTTCTGGCAATCCTGCAAGAGCACATCACCCTGGCGCACGTTGCCAGCATCGTCCTTCGGCAAAACTTGCCAAAGCGCATCCCAGGATCCAACGTCAGACCAACCTGCGCTCAAGGGAAGTACGACGCCTGGCGGCAAGGAGTTGTCAGTTCCCGGCGCGCCGGCCAGGCGTTCCATCACGGCATAGTCGATGGAGTCACTCGGACAATTGGAGAAGCTGGCTTTGTCAACGCGGACAAACTCCCCGTCCGTTGCACCGTTGTCGCATGCCCCCTGGCAAGCGACGAGGATGTCGCGTCGACACTGTCCAATCGCCTTGAGCCAGACCGACGCCTTCATCATGAAAATGCCACTGTTCCATAAGTAGGAGCCATCTGACAAATAACGTTGCGCTGTTTCAAAATCCGGCTTTTCAACAAAACGCGCAATGTGGCAAGCTGTTGTTCCGTCTTTGGTTTCCTGTCTGGTCCCCATCGGTGCGCTTATTTCTGCCGGTTCAAAAGCTGAACCGGACTGTATGTAGCCATAGCCGGTTTCAGGCGCGTCAGGTGTAATTCCGAAAGTGACTATCGCACCTTGCATCGCCAGCTTCGCGCCACTTGCAATGGCAGTCTGAAACGCCACCTTGTCTGTCATGACATGATCGGCTGGCATCACGAGAAGGATCGGATCGGATTGGTTCTTGGAGGCGGTAAGTGCCGCTATGGTCAGAGCGGGTGCCGTATTTCGCCCTACCGGTTCAAGCACGATGGTGCCGGGTTTGCCCATCACCCGCAGTTGCTCGGCGATGACGAAGCGATACTCTTCATTGCTCACTACCATGGGTGGCGTCAACTCGGCGCCAGCAATGCCGTCTACACGCAAGAGCGTTGCTTGAAGGAGGGAATCGTTGCCAATCAAGGGAAGCAGCTGCTTCGGATATTTTTCGCGGGACAGGGGCCACAAACGGGTTCCGGAGCCGCCAGATAAAACAATGGGTTGGATCAGCATGGTCTAAGTCTATGCGGTGCGTCGATGAAAAGTCGGGAATGCAAGAGAGGCAAGGGGCGTCGCAAACGGTCAGGCACGCGCGTCACCCCAACGCAGTTGAGCCGTTTCATCCCCTCGGTAGAGGGTTTCTCCGTGCCGGTCGACGCAATAGCTGGGTGAAACTATCATTTCGTTGAAGTGCATGTCGGCGGCGATGCGGGTGTATTCAAAAAGTATGCTGCGGGTTACCCGCGCGCCAGAGCGAATAACACTGCCGTGGCCAATCCATGCGGGCCCCGTGATCGTGGCGCCTGGCTCGACTCGCACGCTGGAGCCCAAGTAGACCGGTCCCGTGATCCTGACCGTGTCCCATGCAATGGATGTGTTTAGCCCCACCCAAATGCCCGGCTTCACCTCACGCCCTGGCATGTTCATGTCGGCAACTTCGCCGCGCAAAACCCGTTGAAGGACCGACCAGTAGTCGCTGACCCGTCCAATGTCGATCCAGTTGAAGAACCGGTTTTGCGCAAAAAACGGCAGCTTTTCCGCGACCAGTTGCGGAAAAAGCTGAGAGCCGATGTCGTAAACTTTTCCAGGTGGTATTTTCTCGATCACCGCAGGGTCAAAGATATAGATGCCCGTGCTGGCCAGGGTCGACTTGGCCTCAGCCGGGCTGGGCTTTTCTTGAAACGACTGGATTTGTCCGTCAGGCGCTGCGACCACAATGCCATAGCTGCTGACGTCTTCCAGCGGAACATCCAGCGTCACCACGCTGGCGATTGCGCCTTTGGTTTTGTGTTCGTGAAGCGCGGCGCCGATGTCGAGATCGATCAGTGCGTCGCCGCACAGAACCAGCGTCGGTTCGTCAAAAAATCCGCTGAAGTCCTGAATACGGCGCATACCGCCGGCTGAACCAAAAGGCTTTGGAATGACATCGCCATGGTCGCGCACGCCCTCGTAAGAATAGCCAATTTGCACGCCCCAACGATGTCCGTCGCCAAAATACTGCTCGATTTTGTGATGGTGGAAGGCTACGTTGACCATGATCTCCTTGATGCCATGGCGAGCCAAATGTTCAATCAGGTATTCCATCACCGGTTTGCCCAGAATGGGAACCATCGGTTTCGGCAGATCTCTGGTCAGAGGGCGTACCCTGGTGCCCTGGCCCGCTGCCAAAATCATCCCTTTAGCCATGGGTTGCTCCAAAAAAAGCGTCAATGTTCATTCGAGTGCGTATCCGTTTGGGTTCATGTTTTGCCAGCGCCAGGCATCCTCACACATTTTGTCAAGGCTGCGTTCGGCGCGCCAGCCCAGCAGCACCAATGCCTGGCCTGGATCGGCGTAACACGACGCCACATCCCCCGCGCGGCGCTCGGCAATTTTGAAAGGCACACTCTTGCCGCTGGCTTTCTCAAAGGCCCAGACCATGTCAAGTACGCTGTAGCCGGTACCCGTTCCCAGGTTGACAGCTGAACACTCGGCGTGACGTTCCAGGCGCTCCAATGCTTTGAGGTGACCCTGAGCCAGGTCCACCACGTGGATGTAGTCGCGCACGCCAGTTCCATCCGGCGTTGGGTAATCATTTCCCCAGACGTTGAGAAACTCGCGCCGCCCAACTGCGACCTGTGCAACATAGGGCAGTAAATTGTTGGGTGTTCCTTGCGGGTCTTCGCCAATCAGGCCGCTGTGATGGGCACCTACCGGGTTGAAGTAGCGCAGGATGGAGATTCGCCAGGATGGGTCGCTTTGGTGCAATGCCCGAAGCATGTCTTCAATCACCAGCTTGGTCTGTCCATACGGGTTTGTGGCCGACAGGGGGTGATCCTCGGTTAGCGGTAGCTGCTGCGGATTGCCATAAACGGTTGCAGACGAACTGAAAACCAGTATTCCCACTCTGCACTCATTCATGGCTTCCAGCAACCGATGCGTCCCCACCACATTATTGTCGTAATACTCAAGTGGCTTTTCGACCGATTCGCCGACTGCCTTGAGCCCCGCAAAATGAATGACGGCGGTAGCCCGGCTTTGCCGCAATGCAAGCGTCATGCTGGGGCGGCTGCGGATGTCGCCTTTGATGAGATGCACTTTTTTGCCGGTGATGCGCTCAACGCGCGCCAGTGCCTCAGATTGGCTGTTGCAAAAATTGTCAAAAACAGTCACCTCATGACCGGCGTTGAGCAATTCCACACAAGTGTGGGAGCCTATATAACCGGCGCCGCCGGTCACGAGTATTTTGGCCATGGTGCTTTGTTGTCGGGGGGAGTGACAGTTTAGCCTGACGGCTCCGGTTGGAACGCCGCAAGTTTGACGGGTCAAAGCTGACCGTGAGTTCGCGGTCTCCTCAACGGCTACCGTTCATCAAAGCTGATGGCAATACGATCTGTCGTCGGTCGGGCCTGGCAGGTCAAGACAAAGCCCTTGTCTACCTCCCACGATTCCAGCGTGAAGTTTCGGTCCATCACGACTGCTCCGCCTGTCACTTTCGCCCTGCAGGTACAGCATACCCCGGCCTTGCAGGAAAAGGGCAAATCCAATCCGGCAGCCAGCGCAACGTCAAGTACATGCTCGTCGGCGCGCATGTGCAGGGAATGCAGCTTGCCGTCCAGCGTGACGTCCAGGGCAATGGCGCCTGCGCCGTCGGGTTGCAACTGGGCAACTGCCGCGGCCCTTTGGTCTTTCGGGATCGCCTCCAGCCGGGGCGAGGTAAATCGCTCTGTGCGAATGTTTCGTGCGGGTACACCGCATTCGAGCAACGCGCTTTCTGTCACTTCAATCATCGCTTCGGGCCCGCAGATGAACACTTCATCCATGCTGGAGGCCGGCAGCAGCGCTGCGACCAGGGTCTTCACTTTCGCGGCATCAATGCGACCCTGCAACAGGTCGACTTCCTGCGCCTGGCGCGAGAGAATGTGTATCAGTGTGAGGCGATCAGGAAAGCGGTCCTTGAGGTCTTGCAGCGCCTCGTTGAACATCACGCTGGCCATGCTGCGGTTGCCGTACACAAGGGTGAATTTGGAGTCTGCCTGCTCTTGAAGCGACGTGGCGATGATGGAAAGGATGGGGGTGATGCCCGAGCCCGCCGCAAACCCGACCCGGTGAATCGCCCGAGGCCGCTTCGACACAAAACGGCCCTCTGGCGGCATCACGGGCAACACGTCCCCCACTTTTATGTCCGTTGCCGCCCAATTGGAGAACAGGCCGCCTTGCATCGGGCGAATCCCGACTTCCAGCTCGCCCGAATCGCGATAACGCGCCATGGGGCTGCAAATTGAATAGCTGCGCCGAACGTCCTCAGTGCCGATCTGCGCGCGCAGCGTCAAAAACTGGCCTGGCTCGTACTTGAAAGCGTCACGCAATGCTGCCGGAACTGCAAAACTGATGGCGACAGCACCCGCAGCTTCGGGGGTGACCCGGCTGACGGGCAGTTCATGAAAGCGGGTGGACGTCTTGACTTGGGCCATAGGTTTATTCAATACGGCTTGAAGTAATCAAACGGTTCCAGACAGTCGAGGCATTTGTAAAGTGCTTTGCAGGCCGTCGACGCGAAGTGCGAGGTTTCGGTGGTGTTTGTGCTTTCGCAACGCGGGCAGGGTACCCCTGTTGATGGGTTGGACCTGACGGATTTAGAGAACCGAATCACGTTGTCGCCTGCGCTGAGATCGCCACTGAGATGCTGTGGTGGCGCAATGCCGTACTCGCGCAGTTTCTGGTGTGCTGACGGGGTCATCCAGTCCGTTGTCCAGGCCGGTGCGAGCTGGGTGACGATGCGGGCGTAAATGTTGGCGCTTTGCAAGGCCGCACGAATGTCGTCTTCCATCTGCCCAATCGCTGGGCAGCCGCTGTAGGTGGGGGTGATGACGACTTCCAGGCCGCCTTCGGCATTGCGCCGCACGTCGCGCAAAATGCCCAGCTCGCGGATGCTGACCACCGGGATTTCAGGGTCGGGGATGTGTTCCAGCAATTGCCAGACTGCGTCCAGTGAATCCATGGCAAGAGCGGTCATTGCAGTCACCAAACCGCTTCGGGATGCACGCGCCCCAAGCTCTGCATTTCGGCAAGGAGGTAGCTCAGATGCTCCGAATGAGCGCCGTCTTTGCCTTGCGTAATGTAGCCGACTGGGCTAGAGGACTTGAGGGTGGCCTCGGCCAGCACGGCATCCACCGAGGCTTGCCAGCGATCTCGCAGCGGTTGCATATCAACACCCACGCCTGCCTTGATCGCATCGGATTGCATCGGGGACGATGTCCAAAACTCCTGCGTAAAAGGCATCAGGTGATCAAG
This sequence comes from Rhodoferax sp., assembly GCA_031360805.1. GTDB lineage: Bacteria > Pseudomonadota > Gammaproteobacteria > Burkholderiales > Burkholderiaceae_C > JANYCG01. The sequence continues at coordinate 6,788 of JANMCB010000106.1, read as the reverse complement.
CGCCGCCTGCATGCGTGCATGCGAGTCTTCGGTGCCGTCACCCAAACGCAGCATCCAATCGGTGCTGTGACGCAGGTGGTAGCGAACCTCTTTGACGCTCTTGGCGGCGATGGCGGCAAGCTGCGCGTCACTGGATGACTGCAACGCCCCCCACACCAGCAGCATCAAACTTGAATAGAGGAAGTTGCGCGCAATCGTGACGGCGTAGTCACGCTCAACAGAAGCCGATGGCGCAATTGCCGTGCTGTGTGGCAGCTCCAGCAGCACGTAGTTGCGGAATTCTTCGGGGTTGCGGAAATAGGCCAGTTTGTCTTCGGTGCAGCCATCCCCCTTCAGTGCTGCAACATGTTGATAAAGCAGACGCGCCTGCCCGATGTGATCCAGGCCGATATTGGCCATGGCAATGTCTTCCTCAAGAATCGGCCCGTGGCCGCACCACTCGGCGTTGCGTTGACCGAGGATCAACGCGTTGTCGGCGAGATGCAACAGGTAGTCAATTGACTTTGGATCACCGGACATCACATGTGCCCCACTTCGTCAGGAATCTCATAAAACGTCGGGTGGCGGTAAATTTTGTCGCCTGACGGGTCGAAAAATTCGGCTTTCTCGTCAGGCTGACTGGCAACGATGGATTTGGACGGCACCACCCAGATACTCACGCCCTCCTGGCGGCGGGTGTAAACGTCGCGCGCCATTTGCAGCGCCTGGGTGGAGTCAGCGGCGTGCAGGCTTCCGCAGTGTTTGTGCTCCAGCCCCTGCTTGGAGCGCACGAACACTTCCCACAGCGGCCACTCCTTCAAGGCAGGTTTGACGGCAGGGGCAGTCATGCGGCCTCCTTCATCGCGCGGGCCTGTTGTTTGGCTGAATAAGCAAGCGCCGCCTCGCGCACCCACGCGCCGCTTTCGTGGGCCTTAACGCGGGTTGCCAGCCGCTCCTTGTTACAGGGGCCGTTGCCGTTGACCACGTTCCAAAAATCGTCCCAGTCGATCTGACCGTAGTCATGGCAGCCCTTGGCTTCGTTCCACTTCAAATCCGGATCGGGCAAAGTCACGCCCAACACCTTGGTTTGCGGCACCGTGGCATCGACGAACCTTTGCCGCAATTCGTCATTGCTGATGCGTTTGATGCCCCAGCGCATGCCCTGCGCGCTGTTGGGGCTGTCGGCATCGGGCGGGCCAAACATCGCCAGCACCGGCCAATACCAGCGGTTGACCGACTCCTGCACCATCTGGCGCTGCTCAGGCGTGCCGCGCATTTGCGCCATCAGGCTCTCAAAGCCCTGGCGCTGATGGAAGCTTTCTTCGCGGCAAATCCGCACCATTGCCCGCGCGTAAGGGCCGTAGGAGCAGCGGCAAATCGGCACCTGGTTCATGATGGCCGCGCCATCGACCAGCCAGCCGATCACGCCGACGTCTGCCCAGGTGAGCGTGGGGTAGTTAAAGATCGAGCTGTACTTGGCTTTGCCCGTATGCAGCGCGTCCAGCATCTGGTCGCGGCTGGTGCCCAGGGTTTCTGCCGCACTGTACAAATAGAGGCCGTGACCGCCTTCATCCTGCACTTTGGCCAAAAGGATCGCTTTGCGCTTGAGCGACGGCGCACGGCTGATCCAGTTCCCCTCGGGCTGCATGCCAATGATTTCAGAATGCGCGTGCTGGCTGATTTGCCGCACCAGCGTTTTGCGATAAGCCTCGGGCATCCAATCTTGCGGCTCAACCTTGCCGTCGACATCCATTACCGCTTCAAAATGCGCTGCGGCCTTCGCGTTGATGGGGTCTGCGCCCGCGGGCACAGACTTGAGCGCGGCGCTGGTGGCGTTGTCAGGCAGGTCGAGCGCTTGGGTGTACATGATCTTCTCCGGTATTTCGCGTTGGAAGTCGGAGTATACCCATTAACCGACCGCTCGGTCGGTTAATTAAATCGTGAGGATTTACGCCAGCTCTTTGGCCAATACGGCAACGATTCGCTTAGCCGCCGAACCGTCCCACAAATGCGGTATGCGGCCCTGCTTGCCATCCCCGCGCAGCACCTTGTGCACCTCGGCGACGATGCGCGCGGGGTCGGTACCGGCCAGCACGTTGGAGCCTTCATCCACCGTTACAGGGCGCTCGGTGTTCTCGCGGACAGTGATGCAGGGCACACCCAGCGCGGTGGTTTCTTCCTGTAAGCCGCCGCTGTCGGTCAGCACCACCGCAGCGTCTTTCCACAGGTTTAGGAACGCCATATAGGCTTGCGGGCCGACCAGGGTGATGTTGGGACCCAAATCAACCCCGAATTTGGTCAAATTGTTGCGTGTGCGGGGGTGCACGGGGAAGATCAGCGGCAAATCATTCGCGATTTCCCGCAAAGCGCCGCCGATTTTCGCCATCATCTGCGGGTCGTCAACGTTGCTCGGGCGGTGCAACGTGATCACGCCGTAGCGCTTGCCGTTGCCAGTGTTGGCTGCCTTGAAAGCGCTGGTTTCAAATTCCGACGTGTCCGTGGCCTCAAGTTTGGCCGCCTGGTACAGCACGTTGTCCACCATGACGTGGCCGACGTAATGCACGGCGGAATCCGGCTTGCCTTCGCGTTTCAGGTGGGCCAGGGCGGCGGGCTCGGTGACGAAAAACCAGTCGGAAATGCTGTCTGTTACCAGGCGGTTGATCTCTTCGGGCATGCTCATGTCGCCACTGCGCAAACCGGCTTCCACGTGCGCTACCGGAATGTTGAGTTTTTTGGCAACGATGGAGCAGGCCAGCGTGGAATTCACATCGCCCACCACCAGCACGGCGTCAGGCCGATTGGCCTGGCACAGCTCTTCAAAGCCGGTCATGATTTTGGCGGTTTGCTGCGCATGGCTGCCACCGCCCGCGCCCATGAATACGTCAGGTTGCGGGATGCCCAACTCTTCAAAAAAAACGTCGTTCATCTCCCGGTCGTAATGCTGGCCGGTATGGATGATCTTGAAAGCCAGCCCGCTGTGAGCCTGCAGGGCCCGCACGATGGGCGCAATCTTCATGAAGTTGGGCCGGGCACCGGCAACAAGGTAGATGGTTTTCATGAGCGGTCGTCGGGGTTCAGATTGGGGTCGGTTGGGAATATATTAACTTGTGAGTTAGAAGGTGACTAAATAATTAACCTGTAGGTTAATTTTCTGCAAAATACCTCGATTTTTCGAAAATATTCGATGGAATATGCTTCCAGCCCTCGTATTTAATAACTAGTATGCTATTTTAATAATAGCAATTGACAACTAGCCGCCGGAATCAAGCGTGAACGTTGCGTGAGGGTCCTGCGCCAACAGGGCGACCATTTCCGGCAGTGCGCTCTGCAATGCCGGCTTCAGCGTGAATGGCGGATTGATGATGAACATGCCGCTGGCAGGCAGGCCCGGGCGGATCACCTCGCCCAAAGCATCGGTCGTCAACTTGGATGATTTCACGGTCAAAGTGGCGTGCAACCAGCTGCGGCTGGACTTGGTGGCGAGGGTCTTGAGCTTGCGCGGCACGTCATGCGCCTCGGGGCGTGGAATGATCGGGTACCAGACAGCGTAGGTGCCTGTGGCAAAGCGCTTGAGCGCGTCAGCCACCATCTCGGTCACGCGGGCGTAGTCGCTCTTGATCTCATAGCTTGGGTCACACAGCACCAGCGCGCGCTTGACCGGCGGCGGCAGGAATTTCTTGATGCCTTCAAAGCCGTCTTCGCGCAGCACCGCCACTTGCCGGCCCGCTTCAAGCTGGGCGATGTTGGCACTCAGCGTTTTGGAATCGGTTGGATGCAATTCAAACGCCTTGAGCTTGTCGCGCCCGCCGAGAAAGCGCTGAATGATGAACGGCGATCCGGGATAAATCTTGAAGCTGTCTTTGCTGGTATTGAAGGTCGCCACCAGATCGATGTAGTCCTGCAACGCGGCGGAGCGCTCAAGCGGGACAACGGCAGGCTTTTTGGATGCCGATTTGACGGCCTTCGCGGGATGGACCGGTGAATTCTGAGCTTTGAGCAGACGCAGAATGCCGTTGGCGGCTTCGCCGCTGGTTTCGGCATAATCGCCGTCCAGCCGGTACAAACCGGCCCCGGCGTGCGTGTCCAGCACCGTCAGGGCGGCGTCTTTTTCAGTGAGGTGCTTGAGGATGGCAATCAAAACCGTGTGTTTGAGCACATCGGCGTGGTTGCCTGCATGAAAGGCGTGGCGGTAACTGAACATGCCCCTATATTAACGAGGCGGGCAGTCACCTGGGTGGGGTGAACAATTACCAATTAGTGTGCGATAACTCCGGATCCTGCAGCGGGCATGGCCACTTTTACGCAAAACCTCGTTAAATCGTGTAAAAATTTGCGTTGATGATTGATCCGTCCTCGCCCGCAACCTCGACAAACGCAAGCTTCAACGGTGCCGCCAGCTCCACTGAAATTGCGAGCGCAGCCATTGCCCGTGCAGAGCCGCCACTGGTTCACGCAGACGCGTTGCCGGCTGGCACGAAGCTGGGCGAATTCGAGATATTGAGCCTGCTGGGTGTTGGCGGTTTTGGGATGGTTTACCGTGCCTACGACCATTCGCTGCACCGGACCGTTGCGATCAAGGAATACATGCCCTCTGCCATGGCAGGGCGCTCGCAGGGGCTGACCATGGCGACCCGGTCGTCAACGGATCAGCAGACGCTCATTTTGGGGTTGCGCTCCTTTGTGTCTGAAGCGCGCCTTTTGGCGCAATTCGATCATCCCTCTTTGGTCAAGGTCTATCGCTTCTGGGAAGGCAACAACACGGCTTACATGGCGATGCCGTTGTACCGTGGAATGACGCTGCGCCAGGCGCGCACATTGCTGCGAACGCCGCCGTCAGAAGAATGGCTGCGCACGGTGCTGTGGGCAATATTGGGCGCGCTGAAGTATCTGCACGAGCACAACATCGTTCACCGCGACGTCTCGCCCGACAACATTTTTCTTCAGGAAGTGGGTCCACCGGTATTGTTGGACCTGGGTGCTGCACGGAGAACCATTACCGATTCAAGCAGCAAGCACACCGCGATTTTGAAGGTCAATTACGCCCCCATCGAACAATATGCCGGTGCCGGGGACATGCGCCAAGGGCCATGGACTGACCTTTACTCGGTTGCAGCCGTGGTGCATGGCTGTCTGTGCAATGAGCCGCCGCTTCCAGCAACGTTTCGTGTCTTGCGTGACCGCATGCCCACTTTCACCAGTGTGGCAAAGACCGTTGAATCCCACTTCGGACAAACCTATTCCAGTGATTTTGTGCTGGCCATCGAGCATGCGATGGCCATTCAACCGCAAAACCGCCCGCAAAGCGTTCAGGCGTTTTGTGACGAGATGAAGTTGTCGGCACCGGGCGACATTCAGGAATTCGTCTGGGCAGACGGCATGTCGGTGTTTTCTCCGCTCATGGCGCTGGCATCAACGTCGACAACCGTCGAAGCGAAAAAGCCGTTGACCAGCAACGCTGACATGTCGCCCACCGTGAACATGAGTGATGACCCCGAGCGCACTGTGTTGATGCCTTCACTGGACCCGGCTGGACGCACCGAAGGCGTCAGTCATCGTGACGCACTTGCCGTCGTTGATGTGGAGTTCGCCACCCTGGGAGAAACGCCGCTGGATTCAGTGATTCCGGGCGACACACCGGGCACGCCCAAGGCCGGATCGGACAATGTCAAGCGATGGGTGCTGGCCGGCGCGGCGTGCCTGGCGCTGGCCGGTATCGGCCTTTGGAAGTGGGCCGGGCCGTCGCCTGGCTTGACCGCTGGCAACGCGGCTTCGGCGTCGAAAGTCGTGGTGCCCGAGTCTGGTCCCGGCTCTGAAACCATCATTCAAACGTCACCCGCCATTGCTCCCGGCGCTTCAGCCGCCGGCGCTGCTGCAGCCAGTGAAGTGGCCGCAGTGAAAAAAGCAGACGTTGTGGCGGCGCAACAGGCAGCATCGGCTGCGTCAGCCGCGAGTTTGCGGGCCGTCGCACCAAATGCCGCAGCATCGTCACCGTCAAACCCAGCTTCTGCGCCCGCCAAGAAGGCTGGGGTTGCGGTCGCCAAACTGCCGGCCCCGGCCACGGTTGCTGGTCGGCCTAATGCCGGTGCGCCAGTCGCCGCTTCGAAGCCGGATGTCGCCACACCCGGCGTCGAGCAGCGTACAGAGGCCGCTGTGGCCGTATCGCCACCACGCCCCACGGCACCCGCCGCTGGGCGCCTTGGGCCGCAGGCGGCATGCGCCGAAGCCAACTTCCTGACCCGGCCCATGTGTATCTTTAACGAGTGTGAAAAGCCGGAAAACACCAGACTGGCCTTCTGCGTTGAGAACCGCAAACGCCTTCAGGAAACCAACCGTACCCAATATCAATAGCCCCAGTTATTAGCCCGAGCGCCGGGCAGCAATTCTGTCAAGCTGACCGGCGCATCCAGTTTGCCGCCGAACTGCAATGGCAGGGGTCACTGAAGTTTTGTATAATGGGAGGCTTCGCAGCGATTTTGTGGCTCCGCGGCAAGATGACGAACCGGGCTCCTGGACGTACTTTTCAAGTGCTGTACCCGGAAGAAGGCGAGTCAAACCCCACCTAAGAGATTCCCATCAGAGGAACGCCGACCGTGGAAAAGAGCCCAACAAACCCTCTTGAACAGAGAAAACTCATGACCAAAACATTCAGCGCCAAACCCGCTGACGTGGTGCACGAGTGGTTTGTGATTGACGCGACCGACAAGGTCCTCGGACGAGTAGCCAGCGAAGTTGCTCTCCGTTTGCGCGGCAAACACAAGGCCATTTACACGCCTCACGTCGATACTGGTGACTTCATCGTCATCATCAAT
>JANMCB010000093.1:0-11994 GCA_031360805.1 Rhodoferax sp. | reverse complement strand
CCCCGACCTCCTACGTGGTGTTGTTGAACAACGATGACGGCTCCACCGGCAAGGTTCAATTGACGACGCCAGCCGGATCGACCGTGTTGGACACGAACCGGCAAGGCAGCAATTTCTCCGGACCCGCGGGGCAAACCTTTGCGGTCAGCCAGGAAAAAATTGACAGGGATTTCGGCCGCGCCCTGGCGGCGATGCCCACCAAGCCGGTGAGTTTCCTGCTGTATTTCGCAGCGGGTGGAGCGCGGTTGACCCCGGAGTCCGAGCTGGTCGTGCGTCAAATTCTGGACGCCATCAAACAGCGTGCCGAGGCTGACATTTCAATCATCGGCCACACCGACACGGCTGGGGACGACGCCGCCAATGAGCGGCTCGGCCTGGAGCGGGCCCGGTTTGTGGGCAACTTGATTGGCAGCGCCAGCAACATCGACCGCAGCAAGGTCGCCATCGAGTCGCATGGCGAGAAAAACCTGCTGGTGTCAACCCCCGACAACACCTCCGAGCCACGCAACCGCAGGGTTGAAGTCACGGTTCGATAGCCCAAGCAATAGTCCAAACGCAATCCAGCCCTTGCAGGCGTGCGCGTGGTTCAAGGCCGAGTGCTTGTTGTGACCAGCGAAGTTTCGGCGGCAAACGGGCCACGCAGCAAGACCTTGCCCAGGTGGCTGTCGACCCGCAAGCGGTCGGGCATGACCATGGCACTCAGGCCGGAATCCTCATGAAACACAATCAGTTCCACGCTGCCAGACAACTCCACTGACTGCGGCCCTAGGGGTGCGCAGCGGCTCATGTTCCAGCGCACAGTGAAAGATTTTGCCGGAACCAGCTTGCCGGGTACCATAGGCTCGCCATCGATCATGACTGTGGTTCCCGGATCGCAGAAATAATCAATGCCCAAGTCAGTCCACCGGGGTGGCACAGCATCGTCGATCAGTGGCACAAGCACCGCGTTGAGTGCAAAGCGGTATAGATTGACCGGCATGGGCGCGTCTGGCATCGAATCATCGGTCACAGGCATGGCGACCGGCGTATGCGGCGCGATCACGGTCTGCGTTGCAACGCGTGGAGTATTCGACAGATCTTTTGAAGTGTTCGCTGCGACCGCTAAGCCTAGCAACAAGGCCGTGGCGGCGAGGCCGCTCAGCCAGAACTTGCGGCCCCCACTGGGTGGAAACGTGATTTGAGGGAATGTGGCGGATGATTTCATGGCGTACTCCAGGCAGATCAGGTGATGGGGCGGTGGCGCGTACTACTTGTCGTAATTCGCGATGGACGCGCCGCGCACGTCGGAATCGTGCGTGGCACTTTGCCGATTCACGACGCTGTGATCCATGCCTGCAACGGGCATCTGCGTTGCTGCGGCCGTTTCGATGCCAGAGTGGCGCAGCGCTGACGAGTTGCCGTCATCGTCTGTGACGCAAGCAACGAGGCAGGTGGCCAGCAGCAGCGCGGTGATGGCTGGCCTTGCCAGTGGCATCTGATAGCGCGCAGGCTGAATTTCGTTTTGATGCGTTATCCAATGTGTGTGTGACATGTTGAGTCCTGGATGAATGTTGCGCACCGGGTTGGCGCGTCAGGTAAGCTTAAGAAGTCACGCGCGCTGCGGATGTGCGAAAAAACACCGTTTTGTGCAAATACGCCGCAGCAAGGAGTCCGCATGGCACCGCTTGCGGCCAGCCCAAGATTTATCAGGAGAACCAGCAGTGTCCAGACACCCAGTGACCGGATCGGGATTTGCGCTCAGCCAAGTCAGGCTGTTCGAAGGCGTTGCACGCCAGCGGCTGGATCAGTTGGCGCGCGACTGTGCGTGGTTCCGGTATGACAAGGGCGCGGAGATCATCGGGCAACAGACCACGGGGCGCGATGTCTACTTCATTGCCAGCGGTTCGGTGCGGGTGCGCACGTATTCCGCAAGCGGTCGACAGGCGAGCTTTCGCGACGTGGAGGCCGGCTCGATCATCGGAGACATTGCCGCAGTCGATGGCGGGCCGCGCTCGGCAGATATCGCCGCAAGCGTCGAATCTGTGCTAGCAGTACTGCCTGCTGCGGCCTTCCTGCTGTTGCTGCAAGAACAGCCGGTGGTGCACGAACGCTACCTTCGCTATCTCACCGGGCTGATCCGCCTGCTGACGACGCGGGTGACTGAGCTGACCACGCTGGCGGTTCCGCACCGGGTGCAGGCCGAGCTGCTGCGGCTGGCGCGCCAATCGGGCGGCGAGTCCAACGTGGCGTCGATCAACCCAGCGCCGACCCATGCAGAAATTGCCGAGCAGGTGAGCACCACGCGTGAGCAGGTGACACGTGAGCTCTCCGCCCTCACCAAGCGCGGGCTGCTGCAAAAGCAGGGCAGCGCGCTGTATGTCACAGATTTGCACGAATTGGAGCGACTGTTCGGCGAATCATCGTTGGGAGCCACCGGGCACTGAGCACCGCCTAAGCGCAGCACCGCAGTGCTGCTTACTCCTCTTTTTCGAGGTAGCCCGCTGCGAAATAGCCTTCACTGACCGGCTGGTTGGCGACAAATTGCTCAAACTTCAAAAAAGTCGCGTGACCCGTCTGATGATTTTTCACCTGAACCTGCATCGGTTGATACTTGTTTTGCTTGGCGTCCAGCAGCATCACGTTACTGTTTTCGAGCGTTTTGAGCAAGGTGCCCGCCAGGTCATGAAACTCCGCTTTGACGCTGACCCCGCTGTCTTTGGCCCGGTGCCCTATCGCAAATCGGACCAGCGTCACCATCGGTTTTTGCGTAAATTTGGCGTTGTTCACCGCGTTGCCGTGGCGCGAGTGACCCAGGCCGCGCCGCTCTTCGCCAGCGTGATCGGCGTGGGGCAAAGCGCGCCGCACCGCAAATTGCGCTTCTTGTATTTTTACGTGAGCATTCATGGCATCGTCCTCTGAAGTTTTTTTGTCTCGCAACTCCGCCTAGGGCGCAGTCGTTTTGCCGACGCTTGCATCGGACACGACGGTGGGGGCCATGGCCGAGAAACCTGGCTGCCCCTGCGCCATGTCTGAAGGCTGGTCTTTCGCACTCCCGGCGACGATGAACATCAGCGCCGTGATGGCGGGCCATACCAGCAACGCCAGGTACCAACTAGGACGAAACTCCTTGCGCTTCCCGTTCGAATGGTTGTTTTTCATGATGGTGTCCTTTGGGGTTGTTGCACGCCGGGTTGGCGTGTTGGGTAAGCTTAAGAACTCAGGCGCGATGTGGATGTGCGAAAAAACACCGTTTTGTGCAAATGCCGTTCGGCCGGCATCTCTCGTGGCTTACCATGCCGCCAGTCCACGATTGATCAGGAGACCCATCAGCGGCCGAACAGCGCGTTGCGGGATTTGCCACTGCAAATCAACTGTGGTAACTTCAATCCCACTTGGTGTCGGCGAGCGCTGGCGCTCCACAGGACGGCCTTCTAAAACAACAAGACTGGAGAATCGCTTGCCGCGCAATATCACCAAAACGCAATCCCGCAACGCGCAGTTGCACGCGCTCTGGGCAACGATGCCCGATGCCGAATTTGTGCAAATGGGGTTCACGCGCGAGCGGCTCCTCGCGCTACAAGACGGGCTGTCAGGTTATGTCGTGTTGCCAGGCATGCCGGACTACGACGCCGACCGCAAGCTGTTCAATCCGGTGTTCGATGCCTATCCCGTGGCGATCGTTTACTGCGAATCAGACCTTGATGTCGCGGCGGTTCTGCAATTTGCGCAGGCCAATTTAGTGGGCTTTCAGGTTCGATCAGGCGGCCATTGCACCGCCGGGTTTTCCTCGGGACGGGGCATCCTGCTGGATGTCAGCCATCTGGACAACTGCACCGTCGACAGCGCCGCCATGACGGCCACGGTGGGCTGTGGATGCCCGTTCAAAAAGCTGTATGACACGCTGCGGCCTTATGGGCTGCATGTGCCGGCGGGAGAGTGTGAAGACGTTTGCGTCGGTGGATTTGTGCAGGGCGGCGGTTACGGCTTCACCTCGGTGACGTTCGGAATGAATTGCGACAACGTCATCGACATGCGGGTGATGCTGGCCAGTGGCCAGATCGTGACCGCCAGCGAGACCGTCAACAGTGACCTGTGGTGGGCGATGCGCGGCGGCACCGGCGGAAACTTTGGCGTGCTGCTGAGCGTGCGCTACAAGCTGCGGCCGCTGGGCAAGGTTTTTGGATGGGCCGTCATCTGGCCCCTGGCCGGGGCGCGCGACACCGCCAATGCGACGGGGGCGCTGATGTTCTTTCAGTTGAATTACTTGGGTGACAAGACCGACCCGCAGATGAACATCCAGGTGTCTCTGTGCTTTCAGCCCGGGACGGCTGCGGGCGCTTCGTCTGATGCGCAGACGCTGCCCTACCTGATGATCCGCGGCCTGTATGTCGGTAACGCCGCCACCGGCCAAACCGCCATCGCACCGCTTTGCGCCCTGCCAGGTGCCATCACGCAATGGACCGAGACGGCGACGTATGACGTGCTGAATGTCGATTTGCTGAACAAGCCGTATTCGATGCCGTTTTTTCCGGCCAACGCCATTCCCCGCGAAGACAAAGTATCCCGGTACGTGGCGCGCCCGCTGGCGGCCAACGAGTGGCGCTCACTGCTCGAATACTTCAAGAGCTCGCCCAACCCGTATTCGTATGCTTACCTCGAGTGTTATGGCGGGGCGATCAATGGCTACCCGAGCAACAAGAGCGCGTTTGTTCATCGCGATGTTCTATACAACTCGGTGCTCGATGTCTTCTGGCTGGAGGAGTCAGAGCGCGTTGCGGCTCAAGCCTTTCTTGACGGCTGGGTGCAGCTGGTTGGCCCCATGGGCAATGGGCGCGTTTACCAGAACTACCCGCGCCTTGGCGAGCCCAACTATGCCGGGGCCTACTGGGGCGATGCGCAGGCCGGCCTGTACGCGGTCAAATGCAAGTATGACCCCGCCATGGCGTTCAGGTTTGCGCAGCAGGTCTGCCCCTTATTGCCGCCGATTGCTGGCCTGGGCCCAAGGATCATCCTGCCTGAATTCCTGCAGGCTGCGCTGGATCAGCCCATCGTCTACGACACCCAGGTCGTGGCATAGGACGCGACATGGACGTGCGGGCCTGGCTGGAGTCGTTGGGGCTGGGTGCCTACTCTCAGGCCTTTGCGGCGAACGATGTGGATGCGGCGCTACTGCCCTCGCTCACGTCGGATGACCTGCGGGACATGGGTGTCACATCGGTCGGACACAGGCGGCGCCTGCTTGATGCAATTGCGGCGCTCAAAGCACCGGCCTTGGTCACCTCAGATCAGGCATCAGCCATTGCCCCACCCGCAGCGCTGCCAGTGAGTGCACAGAACATTGCGCCAGCCGATGCGACTCCCATCCCGACCCCATCGGCCGTGCAACGGCGGCAGATCACCGTGGTCTTCTGCGACCTGGTGGGTTCCACCGCGTTGTCTGCACGCGTCGACCCGGAGGACCTGCGCGAATTTCTGGACAGCTACCGTTCCGCCGTTGCGGCGGTGGTGCAGGAGCACAACGGCTGGGTCGCCCAATACCTGGGGGATGGTGTGCTGGCCTATTTTGGCTACCCGAAGGCCAGCGAGTATGTCTGCGAGCAGGCCGTACGGGCGGCGCTGCGCATCGTGGATGCCGTTGCAGGCCTGCCTGCGGTCGGTGGGCAGCCGCCGCAAGTTCGTATCGGGATTGCCACTGGCCTCACGGTGGTTGGCAAGCTGGTTGGCACCAGCGGCGGGCTGGCCGAATTCAGCGCGGTGGGCGAAGCCCCCAATCTGGCAGCACGGGCCCAGTCCGAGGCCCAACCCAACTCGGTAGTGATTGCAGATTCGACGCGGCAACAGCTCGGTGATCTGTTTCAGTGCCGTGACCTGGGCCTGTTTGCCTTGAAGGGCTTCGAGGAGCCCGCCCGGTTGTGGCGGGTATTGGGGCAAAGCAAAGTTCCGAGCCGTTTTGCGGCGTTGCACGGCGGCCGCGCGCGCGCCGCGTTGAGGGGTCGTGAAAGCGAGATGCGGCGCCTGGCAAGCCGCCTTGCGCAGGCGCAGGTGGGCAATGGCCAGGTGCTGTCAATCAGCGGCGAAGCCGGGCTTGGCAAGTCGCGGTTGGTGGAGTACCTGTTCGAGTTGCAGGGCCGCGACGATGCCCGCTTGGCAGCGCCTGAGCGCCTCGTCTTGCAATGCTCTCCGCACAATGTCGCCTCCGCGCTGCACCCGGTGCGGGACTACTTCGAGCGGGCCGCTGGCGTTTCGTCGCAAGACGGGCCAGAGCTTGTTCTGCAAAAGCTCTCGTCGCTGCTTGAGCGAGCCGGGCTGCTGGCACCTGAACACCTGAGTCTGTTGGCAGAATTGCTCCGTCAAGACCGCGCCGCGTCGTCGCCACTGGAGGCTTTCAGCGCGCTCGAAGTGCGCATGCACATGCTGCGGGTTTTGGCCAGTTTGCTGGAGGCTGCTGCGGCGCGTAGTTCCATCGTCATCGTGGAGGACATTCAGTGGATCGACCCCTCGACCAACGAGCTGCTGTCCAGCCTCGTGCCCATGCTGCGGCGCATGCCGGTGCTGGTTTTGGCGACTTCACGCGGGGCACCGCATCCGCACTGGCTGACAGGCTCGCATGTCGGATTGATGCAGCTTGACCGGCTTGACCCCGAACAGACCCGCCAAATCGTTGTCGCCTTGGCGGCCCCCCGGCAGCTTCCCGCCCGCGTGCTGGATGCCATTGTCCAGCGCTCCGATGGTGTGCCGCTGTATGCCGAGGAACTAACCCGAGGCTATCTGGAGCCAGCCGCCAAACAGGCAAGCGGCTTGGCGGTGGACGCGCATGACGACGAGGCAAATACCGAGATTCCGGCCACGCTGGCGGAATCCTTGCTGGCGCGGCTGGATCGCGTCACTCATGGCCGGGAGGTCGCCCCCGCAGCCTCGGTATTGGGGCGCGAGTTCCCGCTTGCATTGCTGGGTGCGGTGTGTGCCCTCGACGAGGCGGATGTACTCCGCTGTGTGGCCGAGTTGCTCGAAGCAGAGGTGTTTGTCGGTGCCCGCAGCCAATTCGGGGAAGCGGTCGCGTTCAGGCACATGTTGGTGCGGGATGCTGCTTACCAGCTGCTTTTGCGCCGTGATCGTGGTCGCCTGCACGGGCTGGCGGCGGCGGCCATGGCATCGCGCTTCCCGGTGATGGCCGCGGCCCTGCCGCACGTCATGGCCGAGCACTTCGCGGCGGCCGGCGAGACGGCGCGTGCCATCGCGCAGTGGCAAATAGCAGCTGCCGACGCCGACCGCCGATCCGCCTATTCAGAGGCGCTGGTGTACTTTCGGCGCGCGCTCGCCGTGGTTTGCGCGATGGCGCAAGACACCGCGCGCGACAAACTCGAATTTGACCTGGCGTTGAACATGATTGGGCCTTTGGTCGCGGTGCAAGGCTTCGGCAGCAATGAAGTCGAGCAGGAGATCGAGCGGGTCTCGGCGCTGAGCCAGAAGCTGGGCACCCGTTCAAGCCTCATGCCGACGCTGGCGCTCAAGGTGGTCATGCTCAGCGCAGCCGGGAACATGTCAGCGTGTCACGCGCTTGCGCTCCAGATCAGCGCATTGGCCGAGGGAGGCAGCGAAACCGATCGCCTGATCGCCCACCGATATCTATCAATGTCGCTGGTATTCTGCGGGAAATTCCAGCCGGCAATTGAAGAGGCGCTGCGCTTTTTGGCCCTGTACGACCCGGCTCGACACGCCTTGGAGTTGGTGCATATCGGGCCTGCCAACCATTCAGTCATGGTGATGGTTGGGCTGGCCGAGTGTCACGCCATTTTGACTGAGGCTGATCAGTCGCGGCATTGGTGCGAGCAGGCCTTGCTCGCCGCGCGGGCCGATGGCCGCGCGCACACCTTGGCGCAGGCGCTCGCCTTTGCAGGCTGTTTCCCGTCGGCCCTGTCGGGAAACCAGGAGGCGCTGGCAGGCCACGCCAGCGAACTCAAGGCCGTGGCTGAATCACACGGGCTGACGCCGTGGCTGGGCCATGCGGCGTTGTTCTGCGGCATCACGTTGATGAAGCAAGGCCAGGTCGAGCCCGGCCTGGCATTGGCGCGGCGCGGCATCCACCTGCTGGTGACCGGCCATGCCGATCACAAGATTTGGTACCTGGTCTACGCCCTGGCCTGCGAGGAAGCCGGGGCAATCGACGACGCCAGGCACGGGCTGGAGTTGGCCGCGCCGAGCATCGCGGATGGTTCCACCTGGATTGATGCCGAATACCTTCGATTGCGCGGTCGGCTCAGACTCGCCGAGGGTGATCCAGCCGCAGCCCTGCTGGCGTTCGAGGCCGCATTGGTGCTCGCATCGGAGCAAGGCGCGACGCTGTTCATCCAACGCGCGCGCCGGGATCAGGAGATGTTGGCGCTGTCGGTGGTTGTGAAACCAGCCGCCTGAACACCCGCGCGTCTGCGCAAAAAAACTGCCGCAACCTATTGCAGCGCTCGGACGAGCCCGGTCGCGAGATCCAGCCGGTTGGCGATATGCAGGTTCAGGTTGCGCATTAGCGTAGCGTACAGCCTTGGGGAACTGTTTTCCAGCGCGTCCAGGCTGCGCCGGTCGAGTTCGAGCAGCCGGGCCGGGGAGACGCAGACGGCATCGGCGGTGCGCTGCTGCTGCGTCAGCAGGGTCATCTCGCCGAAGATGCTGCCCGTGCCAAATGCAGCCAGGCGTGTGTGTCTGTCCAGGCCGGGGTTTGAGACCCGTATTTCGATTTGCCCGGCTTCGACGATGTACATCGAGGTTCCGGCGTCTCCGTGGTTAAAGAGCGGCCCCGCCGCAACCTCTATGGACCGCAGGCAGGCCTTCAGCGCTCGAAGTTGCTCGTCGCTCAGGCCCAGCGTCAGTGGGGTTTGCCCGAACTCGAAGCGGGGGCTCATGTCGATGCCCGGCCACTGCTCGCCCAAGAGCGCGACTTCGGCATGCTCCAACGCGCGGTCGAGGTCGTCGAACCACTGGGTGTGTGGGTCGGGGAAGCTCAGGCCCAGCGCCACCAGGTTGCGGCTGCGGGCGCTGTCTGCAGGCACCCCGGCCAGCAGCGGCTTCACGCCGGTTGCGGCCAGGGCATTCGCGCCTGCGGCAATGATCTCGCACGCGGTCGCGTCAACGGTCGTCACCCGGGACAGATCGAGCACGCAAAAACGTGTTCCCTGCGCGGTCGATGCCAACTGCTGTGCAAGCTGGTCGGCCGTGCCGAAGAAAAGTGCGCCTTGCGGCCTGAACACCGCGATCTTCAAGCAATGCTCCCGCAGCCAACTTGCCTGCTCGGCTGCCCACACGCGCCTGGATCCGATCTGGATACTGGCCTGGGCACCGAAGCTCGTTGCAGCAGACAGTTCAACGGCAAGCAACACCATCGCCAGCACGGTGCCGATCATCAAGGCGAGCGGCACGCTGCCCCAAAACATGGCAGCGGCGACGATGATCGCGATACCCGGCGTCCACAGCGCGCTTTGATCCCGGCTGTGCGCCGACCAGGCGGTCTTGACCAGTCGGAGGGTGGACTGCCTGACCATCCCGACGCCCGCCATCAGCAACACCGCCGCCAGCACGGCGACCGGGAGCCACGTCAGCCACTCGCCTGCAACGAGCACCAGGACGAACAACAGAACGACCGAGCCGGCCGCTACGCTGCGGGGGTTGCCCTTCATGCGCGCTGCCGCCACGGTTTGCAGCGCAGACGTACTGACGGGCAGAGCCCCGAGCGCGCCGCAAACCACGTTCGCACAGCCCAGCGCCACGAGCGAGCGGTTCACGTCGGAGCGCTGGCCCAACAGGTTCCCGATCGTGACCGCGTTCATGGCTGCGTTCATGATGGCCTGCAGCGCGAGCAGGCCCGCGTACGGAAGCACCTGCAGCGCGGTGGCTGCCACCCAGCGGGGCGTGACGACACTCCAGAGCGAGGTGGTCGTCTGCAGGGCCACCGCTTGCGGTTGCAATGCGTTCAGGGTGCCGCCCAGCGCCCCGGGTCCCATGATCGCCGAGAGCAGGTAGTAGACAAGCGTGCCCGTGATCAGTGCGAGGAGGATGGGCTGGCCGAGCCGCTTGAAACGTGGCACCACGAGGAGCGCAAGGACCGTCGCTGCGGCGACGATGACGGAGCCGGGCAACACTTGCGACCACAGGGTGTCCACGTTCCATCCACGCAACTGCACCCCGAGGATGGGCCCCAACTGGGACCAGATCACCAGCAGCCCGATGCCGGTGACGAAGCCGGCACTCACCGGCGAAGGCACGAACTTGATGAACCCGGCGAGCCGCAGCGACCCGGCCAGAAGCAGGATGATGCCCATCAACACCCCCGCGAGGGACATCGCCGCCCAGATCGCCCATATGTCGGCGGCACCTCCGCTGCGACCGACCAGATCGGCACCGAGTGCAGCGTAGATCACCGTGGTGGACGGCGCGGGCACGGCAAGCTCGGCCGGGGCGCGACCGATCCACGCCACGAGCAGGCTGCCGAGAGTGGCGGCGACGAATGCGGCGACGAGGCTGATTTCGATCGCGCGCGGCCCGAGCGATGCCGCTGTGAGGAGACCGACTGCCAGCAAGTTGGAGAGGCTTAGCAGTGCAGCGATGAACCAGTCGCCGAGGGAAGGCACGGTACGCCAGGGCGACGTTGCCTTTGATGCTGCCGAACTTTTCATTAAGATAATTCCAATCTCATAGCTGGCAGCGTCGATTGAATAGGGATCCGCCGTGCTGATCCCCTACCCAGGGCGGGCTGCTGGATGTTGAATCAGCAGGCATGAATCAGTGGACTCTGCAGCGGGAGCGTTCGGCAAACCCAACTAGTCAACTGCCAGCAAGTAACTTGAATTGCATATTAATTAACTTACAGGTTAATTTTATCATCAGTAGACCGTAATTGCACTAAAACCCGATAAAAAGCGCCTATAGATCTCGTATTATATGCATAGTTTGCTATTAATAAAATAGCTACAAAAAATAATTGCAAAACCAGTTTGTCAGTGAGCAGCTTGCCGAGCGCACTGGCGTCGTTGTCGCGCACCAATGCAGCCGGGTTTTCGCGTCTTCGTGCGGCACTTTGCTACACTTCGGCCATGTTCATTCACCGCACCGACATCACAGGGTTTAGCGACCGGGGAGCCTGGCCCTGGCGCCAGCCACGCATCACCTGATTTGCGGATATTACACGCCTCGCTTTGGTCACCCCAGAGCCCGCGCGTGCCTCGCGCCCCAACGGCCACTGGCCTTGAGGCATTGACATGAATGAACACCCGCACCGACCCGGCGTCAGTTTGATGCAACAGTAACGCAAAGGCTGCGTTACATAACCGGTCAAGTGGGGGTGAGTTGATGGAGGCTCCAACCTTGATTTCCGAACTTGAATTTAAATCCCTGAGCGCCCAAGGCTTCAACCGAATTCCCCTGATGGTTGAGGCGTTTGCCGACCTCGAAACGCCACTGTCGCTGTACCTCAAACTAGCGTTCTCAAAAAACGACGGCAAGTACAGCTTTCTGCTCGAATCGGTCGTTGGCGGCGAGCGGTTTGGCCGCTACAGCTTCATCGGCCTGCCTGCCCGTACCCTGGTGCGGGCCAGCGGGTTTGGGGCGGACGCAGTCACCGAAGTGGTGACCGATGGCCAGGTGGTGGAAACCGCCCGCATCAATCCGCTGGATTTCATTGCCGCGTACCAGAACCGCTTCAAAGTGGCGCTCAGGCCCGGTTTGCCGCGCTTTTGTGGTGGCCTGGCGGGTTACTTTGGCTACGACACGGTGCGCTACATCGAGAAAAGGCTGGAAAAGTCCTGCCCGCCCGACAGCCTGGGTTGCCCGGACATTCTGCTGTTGCAGTGCGAAGAGCTGGCGGTGATAGACAACCTCTCGGGCAAGCTCTATTTGATCGTCTACGCCGACCCGCAGCAAAGCGAGGCCTACGCCAACGCCAAGAAGCGCCTGCGCGAACTAAGGGACAAGCTCAAGTATTCGGTCAGCGCGCCCGTGGTGAAGCCTACCCAAGGCTATCCGGCAGAGCGC
>JANMCB010000193.1:0-11406 GCA_031360805.1 Rhodoferax sp. | reverse complement strand
GTTTCGGTGGCGGGCCGGGAAGTGGTTGACGACTACCACCGGGAAGAGTCCGAGCGGGTCCTCGCACCCGTGACGAAGTTCCTGGTGCGCCACGGCATCGACGCCAAAAGCAGCTGGAAAACCGGCCCGATCGGCGTCACGATCGCAAAGTTTGCGCAAAGCGGCAAATTCGACCTGCTGATAATGGGCTCACATGGGCATGGCTCACTGGTCAACATGGTGATGGGGTCCGTCGCCACGCAAGTCCTGTCGCAATGTGAGGTGCCCGTACTATTGATCCGCTAATGGCGGCACAGGCTCTGGATTGACGCGGGGATGGTTAAAAATTAACCTGCAGGTTAATTTTAAGCCAAAATCACAGACTTTTCCGAAAAATATCGATAAATGAGGCCTCTAGCCCTCGTATCATATATATAGTTTGCTATTTATAATATAGCAATTTCAAATACCCGAAAACCTGTTCTGGTTTACGCGGCATGACCGGTATAACGCTTCCTCTCTGGGAAAATTCCTAGACCGTCTAAGGCCCCGTGAAGCCTTGAACCAGACGATTCCGACCTGTGGAATCAGCCGCCGCTGATACCGCATTGGCCCCATTGCGGCCAAAGTAGGGTCATGGATCAGCCGCAAGCGCCAATCAAAGTTTTCCTGGTGGACGATTCAATTCCCGTGCGTGAGCGCGTTGCCCAAATGCTGCGCGAGAGCGACCTTGACGTGGTGGGTCAAGCTGCAGCACCAAAGGCCGCCATCGAAGGCATTCTGGCGACCGAACCGCAGGTCGTGGTGCTGGATATCCAGCTGCAAGGCGGCACCGGCCTTGACGTCCTGCGCGCCGTGCGGCTGGTAGCGCCGCACATTGTCTTTGTCGTGCTCAGCAACAACTCGGGCCCCGCCTACCGCAAGCTTTATCGCATAGAAGGTGCAGTGCGCTTTCTGGACAAGAACGCAGAGTTTGACCAGCTCGTCCAGACCATTTTTCAAGTGTCACACCGAATCCCGAAATAATCCCCACGCTCAATCCTCAGGAGAAAAACAATGACCACCAATGTCTATCAGGAGCCCGCCCATTCCATGCGCTTCATGCCCCTGCCGACGGCGTCTTCCGCGACCCCGGCTGCGCACTTGCACACCAATTGTTCAACCTGCCATCTGCGCGAACTGTGCCTGCCCAGTGGCATGACAGGCATCGAGGTAGAGAGGCTGGACAGCCTGATGTTCCAGCGCCAGCGCATCAAGGCCGGGCAAGTGCTGTATGCGCAGGGTGACCCGTTCCAGTTCATCTACGCGGTGCGCGCCGGCACCCTCAAGTCAAGCCTGACGGTGGCCGATGGGCGCGAGCAGGTCAGCAGCTTTCACATTGCCGGCGAGCAGCTTGGACTGGACGGTGTGGCCCAGGGCCGGCATGGCACCACCGCCACCGCGCTGGAAGACACTGAAGTCTGCGCCATACCCTACGCCCATGTGGCGCAGCTGACCGTGGCTGGCAGCGGCCACGAGCACCTGATCAGCCGCCTGATGAGCCGCGAGATCGTGCGCGAACACAGCCTGATGATGCTGCTGGGCAGCATGAACGCGGTGGAGCGGCTGGCAACCTTTCTGCTGAACCTTGCCGGGCGGCTGAAGGCACGCGGCTACTCGGCCAGCGAGTTTCACCTGCGCATGACGCGCGCTGAAATTGGCAGCCACCTGGGCATGAAAATCGAAACCGTCAGCCGCACGTTTTCGATATTCCAGAAGCAGCGCCTGCTGCAGGTCGACAAGCGCCACATCCGGATCCTTGACCTGGACGGCCTGACCAGCGCCTTTGGAATGCGCATGCACTGAGCCCCTTGTCATGAAATACAAGGACTACTACGCCGCTCTGGGGGTCGCGCAAGATGCCGATCTGGACCAGATCAAAAAGGCCTATCGCAAACTGGCGCGCCAGCATCACCCCGACATGTCCAAAGCACCCGAGGCAGAGGCCCGCTTCAAGGAGGCCGCTGAGGCCTATGCAACGCTGAAAGACCCGGAAAAGCGCGCCGCGTATGACGAGCTGGGCCGCCACCCGCAGGGCGAGGAATTTGCACCACCACCAGAGTGGCGCCAGGAACATGCCGACGGCGGCTCTGGCCTGGACGAAATGGACCTGGCAGACCTGCTGGCGGCATTTGGCCGGGGCCAGCGAAACGCCCCGCACAGTGCCAGGCCAATGCCGGGGCGGGATTTTGAAACCGCAGCACGCATCAGCCTGGACGACGCCCACCGCGGTGCCACGCTGAATCTGGACCTGCAAGAGGCGGATGGCGTGCGAACGCTGCAGGTCACCATACCACCGGGCGTGAGCGAAGGACAAAAGCTCAGGCTGCGCGGCAAGGGTGGCAAAGGGCGCAACGGCGGGCCGGATGGCGACATCTATGTGCACCTGTCACTGAAGCCCCATGCCGTGTTCCGGGCCGATCGCCACGACCTGTATTTCGACCTGACATTGACACCCCCGGAAGCCGCGCTGGGCGCCGCCATCGAAATCGCCACGCTGGACCAGCCGGTGGTGCTCACCGTGCCCGCACTGACGCGTTCCGGGCGCAAACTGCGCCTGCGGGAACGCGGCCTTGCCAACGGCCGGGGTGGGCGCGGCGACCTTTATGCCGTGATCCATATCGACATGCCACCCACTCTGACGGAGCGCGAGCGTGAGCTGTACACCGAACTGGCCAAAGCGTCCACTTTCAACCCGCGCGCGAACAGCGCCAAGGAGCAGCCGCATGCCAACCCCACCCACTGAACTGACCTGGCTGGATGCCCGGGAGAGCGTTACGCTGACTGACCTGTCACAGGTCTGCGGCCTGAGCGCCGACGAGCTGGACGAGTTGATGGACTACGGCGCGCTGGTGCCGCTCGGACCGCTGGCACCGGTCCAGACGCTGTACCGGTTCAGCGCCGAATGGGTCACACCCCTGCGCACCGCAAGCCGCTTGCGCAGGGACTTTGACCTGGACGTATTCAGCATGGGCATGTTGCTGGGCTACCTGAACCGCATTGAGGGCCTGGAGCGTGAAATGCGGGCGTTGCGGGCACAGTTGCCATTGCCATAACAGCCACTGAATTGGCCCGTCACGCGGCAAGCAAGGGCATGCATGGCCTGCAGCCCTTTGCCCAGAGTCTGCATTTCGCGCAGAATAGCAGCCGTGAAGGTGAATCAGGCTGGTCTGCGATTTTTTCCCTGTCGGGTCACATTGTGGAGGAGGAGCGATGAACAGTTCAGTGTCTGCAGCAACGGATTTCAATGGCGTTTCGGCCAAGGCGCATCAACCCGCGATCCGTATTTTTGACCGCTTGATGCGCGGCTACCAAGGCGCGGCGGCATTGCGTCTCTGGAACAACGTGCTGCATGCCCCGGCGGGTGATCCGCCCGAATTCACGCTCATCGTGCGCGACCCGGCCGTGCTGCGCTGGCTGGTGCTGGACCGTGACCCGGTGCGCCTGGCGGACGCCTACTTTCGCGGTCTGCTGGATTTCGAAGGTGATCTGTACACCGCAATTTCGCTGAAGACCCATTTTGAGCGACTGACGTTGACGTGGCGCGACAAGCTGGCCCTGCTGCGCGACGCCCGGCACCTGCCGACACCGATCGGGGCCAAACTGAAGTGGGCAGACGCGTTGACACACCGCATTGCCGACCGGTTTACCCGCCGCCATTCCCAGGCCAGCGACCGTGCGGCGATCTCGTTTCATTACGATGTGTCCAACGAGTTCTACCGGCTTTGGCTTGACACCGAGCGCGTCTATTCCTGCGCCTATTTCACCTCTGAAAACGAAACACTGGACCAGGCCCAGCGCAACAAACTCGAGCATGTCTGCCGCAAGCTGCGCCTTGCGCCCGGCGAACGCCTGCTGGACATTGGCTGCGGCTGGGGTGCCCTCATCTGCTGGGCCGCCAAACACCACGGCGTGCGCGCGCATGGCATTACCCTGAGCAGCAAACAGCTTGAGTTTGCACAGCAGCGCATCGTGGCCGAAGGCCTGCAGGGCCAGGTGACCGTGGAGCTGCGTGACTACCGCGACCTCCAGGAAGATGGTGCTTACGACAAGGTGTCCAGCATTGGCATGTTTGAACACGTCGGGCTGGCCAACCTGCCGACCTATCTGGCGTCCGTCATGCGGTCACTGCGCCCGGGCGGCTTGTTCCTGAACCACGGCATCACCCACGACGAAGAGGGCTGGAACAACACCGTGGCCAGCGAATTCATCAACCGTTACGTCTTTCCGGACGGTGAACTGGATTGCGTCAGCAATATCCAGCTGGGCATGGAGCGCAGCGGCTTTGAGATCCACGATGTTGAAGGGCTGCGGCCCCACTACGCACTGACCTTGCGGCATTGGGTGCAGCGCCTGGAAGCCTGCCAAGAGGCGGCGCTGCGGGAGGTGGATGAGCCAACCTTTCGCATCTGGCGCCTCTACATGGCGGCCTGCGCGCTGGAGTTCGAATCGGGCGGCACGGGCATCTATCAGATTCTCGCGTCGAAGCGCGATGCAGGCCGCTGGCCGGTGCCGTTGACACGGCGCGACCTGTATGCGGATGCGCAATAAGCAACCCAAAGCCTGACCCTATGTGTTTTTCTGCCAAGGCAAGTTTCACGGCGGGCGTTGTACTGCTGGCCATCGGCACGGTCACGCTGAAGGCGGTGCGCCGCAAGCAGGGTTTGGCGTTCGCAGCAATTCCGATGCTGTTTGCGCTGCAGCAGTTCACCGAAGGCATCCTGTGGCTCAGCTTTGAGCACGAAGCCCCGCTGGTCAACACTGCGATGACCTACGGCTATACGTTTTTTTCTCACGTGCTTTGGCCCGTCTACGTACCCATCGCAGTGTGGTTGATAGAGCCGAATCTGCAACGGCGCCGGACGCTGGCCGCGTTCGTGGCTGGTGGCGTGGCAGTGGGGCTGTACCTGCTCTACCTGATGGTGAAGTTTCCGGTGATTTCCCGCCCCGCCAGCCATCACATTGAGTACGTCATGCCGCATTTCTTCGCCGCAATGACCATGACGCTCTACTTCATGTCCACGGGCGTCAGCCTGATTTTTTCAACCTACCCGACCGTCAAGTTTTTTGGGGTTCTGGCCCTGCTGTCGTTTGTGGTGGCCTATGCGTTTTATGCTACCTGGTTCATCTCGGTCTGGTGCTTCTTCGCAGGGCTCATGAGTGCGGTGGTGTACCTTCATTTCTATCCGCACTTTGGCGGATCGAGGGTTGCCCGAAACTGATTCAGCGCAGCAAGGCGGCGCCAGCGCCCTCGCCTGCGGGCTGGAACGGCCCGAGCGGATTGGTTTGCTGCTCGACCCGGTCAATGCGCGCCTGGCCCGAATAGTTTCTGAACAAAACCGTGTCGTCACTCAGGACGATCAGCGCTTCGAATTTCCAGCCGGTCCAGTGGGTTGTCCGGCTCACGTTGAAAAAATCCAGCCAGAATCCGCCTTCACGTTTTCGGTCTTCGCGCTCAAAACGGAACACAAATCCGCGGCATGCCAACTGCACATCAATGCATTTGCGCACGCCACCGTCCAGGCTGCTGATCGGCACGCCCGGATGCGGGGTGAGCCGCACCACAATTTCGGGGTAGGACACGAGCGTCACATTCTGGCCCGCGAAAATGTCGAAGCCCAGGGCATTGAGTTCCGGCGTCCGCGTCTTGAACGGAACAATGCGTTCTGCGGCAAGTCGGGCGTCCTCAAAACTCGAAAAACCCGAGCCCACTTCAACGCTGCCACTGGGCAGCAGTGACTTGCAGCCGCAAAGCGCAAAACTGGCCAGAAGGTAAAAAGCAGCTTGGTATCGCATTGATGGTTCCTGTTTGCCAGCATACCTGCTGCGCACTGACATGGTCAATCAAATGCAGCGGGTCGAGAATCAACTGGTATTCGCCCGAGGGACCCCGCCGAATTCGGTTACGCAGAAAAAAACTATATTTTATATAGCAAAGTAGCTATATATTACGAGGGCTAGACGCTTGTTTGATCTCCTATAATTCAAAAATGAGTGATTCACCTCTGGATTGGAAATTTTTTAATATCGCCCGCGATATTAATTATTCCGAAACGGTGCGCCGAAGTGACGCACCGTTCAACCCCACACCGCACAGACCAGCCGACACGGGAAGCTCTGGCGCGCAGGCGGCTGCGTGCACGCAGCCTGCAATTGCACGCCGCCGCACAACAGGCTACTTGCCGTCGCGGTCCGAGTCGCCAGGAACGGCGCGTTCGACCGTATCGCTCACCCGCGTCCACGCATCACGGGAGGCGTCTTTGGCACCGGCCCAGTCGAGGGTTGACTTGCCGCGCGTGCTGCTCCAGTCACGGGAGAGGTCGGACTCGACATCGTCAAAGCTGCGTCCGGGGTACTTGCTGAAGGCGCTCACGCCGTAGCCATAGGCTGGGCCGTAGTCTTCGAAGCTCCTGCTGCCGGTCACGTAAGGGCGATCCGAATAGTTTTCGCGCCAGTAGGCGTCTTCGACGGTCGGGTCGATGGATTCAGCCACGCCCTTGCCTGCCAGCCCGCCGACGATGGCGCCCACCGCCGCACCGATGACGGTTCCGACCGGCCCAACCACGGTCCCTGTCATGGCGCCAAGGGCTGCGCCGGTCCCGATCCCGGCGGCGACACCCCCTAATGCAGCGCCGATGCCAGTTCCGATTGGATGAGATCCGGGCGCATCGGTGATGGGGTCCCTGTTGGCATTCTGGTCGCGTGTTTCGCTTGCGAGTGAAGTTTTGTCAGTCATGTCAGTATCCTTTCAAGTGTTTTAGAACCCAGCGCTGCGCACAGGTATGCCGGGGATGAAACGTGCAAAAACACCGCACGCCGTCAAGCGCAGAATGCCGCCGCAACGCTGGCATGTCAGTGCGATTGCGCACAGAGTGAATGTTGCTTGCCTCACTGCGTTTCACCTTGATAAGCCGCGAAGCTGACATGACCGGTTTCTGCGGTCCCTGCCTGCCTTTGGCCTTGTGTTCGCTACCGAACAGACGGCAGGACCGGCAAACGAGCAAAGTGTGACAACACGAATCGACGCAGCGCATTGATGCGGCGTTGCCCTCGCCGAGTGAGACCCTCTGCAGTCACCCTGCAGTCACGGACTTCTTGAAAGGAAATCACCCATGTTGCGCTCAACCAATGACTTGAAGGATTACGCGATTCAGGCAACCGACGGCACCATCGGCCACGTCAAGGACTTTTACTTTGACGACCAGGCCTGGGTCATCCGCTATCTGATCGTTGAAACCGGGAGCTGGCTGGCCAGCCGACGGGTGCTTGTCTCGCCGATTGCCCTTGGGTACCCCAATTGGGCAGACAAAGTGTTGCCCGTGTCGATGACCCAGGAACAGGTCAGGAACAGCCCTGACATTGACACCGACAAACCGGTATCACGCCAGCATGAAATGCAGTACCTTTCGTACTACAACTACCCTTACTACTGGGGTGGCGCCGGTTTGTGGGGCGGCGAAATGGGGCCCAACATGATCATGCCGGGCTACGAGGGCTATGCACCAGATGCCCCGCCAGTCCGGCCGGAAGCGCAACGCGACCCTTCGCTGCGGGCAAGCTCATCTGATACAAAGGACGATCCGCACCTGCGAAGCTGCAATGCAGTCACCGGGTACCACATCCACGCGACCGACGGCGATATTGGCCATGTTCAGGGGTTGCTGCTGGACGAGCAAAACTGGGCCATTCGCTATCTGGTGGTGGACACCAGCAATTGGTGGCTGGGCCGCAAGGTCCTGATTGCACCCCAGTGGATTGACGACATCAGCTGGGCCGATTCCAAGGTGTCAATCAGTTTGACCCGCCAGGCGGTGCAGGATGCGCCGGTCTACAACCCCGCCGAGCCCTTGAGCCGCAACCAGGAAGACAGCTTTTTCAAACACTATGGCCGCCCCAACTATTGGGATCATTGAATCCACAGAAGTGACTTAGCCCCTCCCACTCAACACAAGCCAGGAACTCACCATGAAACCGCACAATCCCAAACCTACTCTCGACTCCTCTGCAAAAACACTGCATGCGCCGCCCGAGCCCCAAAGTCCGAAGGGCTATCCACTGCACGGACAAACCGAGCCGACGCCAGGGCGTGACCAGGTCCGTGAAGAGACGCACTCCACGCGCTCGCCGCGCGAGTCCAAGCGCCCGATTGAGAGAACTTCCAACGGCGCAAAGGGTCCCAAAGGCGGTTGAAACACCGTTTAGGGTGCTGTCGTTTTGTGGCTGCGCACTACCCACACCGCATAGACGGCGAAGACCGCCGTGGCTGCCAGCAGGATAAGGGCCTGCTGCGCCAGCGGCAGCGCCGGGAAAAACGCGAACAACACGGCAAAGGGCGCGCCGCCGATGGCGGTGGAGAGCGCATTTTCAAAGCGAGTGGTCTTTTGGCTGAACAAGCCCAGTACGTAAGACAGAATGTCTGCCGGAAACGTCATTCGTAGCACCAAGAGCGACAGCATGTGGTGCTGCGGGTGGATCAGCCTGTCTATGCGCGCATAACGCTTCACTTTGGGAAACCTGCACAAGAGCCAGGGGTTGACGCGGCGCGCCAGGTCAAAGGATATCGCCGCTCCGGCCACCCAGCCTGCCGTGATGATCAAGGCCGTCCACCAGGGGCCCCAAAGCAACACGGCAAACGGCACCAGCGGCAGGTTGCTGAACAGCGGCAGTACGACAGCCAGTGCGGTGGTGCCAAAAAAAATCGCAACACCTATGCGTCCGTGGTCGCCAAGTACCGCGCCAATCGGCGCGGCATACAGGCGAGCCAGCATGATCGCCAGGCCAAACAGCACCAACACCCACGTCAGCGATTGCGCCGTAGGCAACAGGTCTTTGCGGGTCAGGTGTGGGTGGGTGGTGTCGGCAGGGGCATGCATGGCGAAGACGCGGGGTTTATGAGCGCAAACACCGGAACATCCGTGCGCACTACCCACCTGTTGATGCTAGACGATTTGGTCAAAACTGGTTTGACATTCATCAAGGCGGTGTCAAAGGCGCGCCACAGAAATTTTTCCGCCCGGGTGCGGCACCGCACGGAAGGCAAGATCGCCGCGCCTTAAGGTGGACTGGTGTGTGACAAGAGCAGCAGATCGCGGCCTCTGGCCGTGCAAACAGTGAAAAGGTTGATATGCTGAAAAACAAAGTTGCCTTGGTCACTGGTGCTTCCTCGGGCATTGGCAGGGCGGTCGCATTGGTCTGGGCGCGCGAAGGCGCCAGGGTGGTCGTCTCTGACATCAATGAAGCAGCCGGGGAAGAAACGGCTGCGCTGGTTCGCGCGCAGGGCGCCGAAGCGCTTTTTGTAGCCGCTGATGTCGGAAAACCAGAGGACTGCAAGAATCTGGTGCAGCGCGCTGTGAAGCAATTTGGGCGACTGGACGTGGCCTGCAACAACGCCGGGATTGGTGGACCCAGTGCGATGACCGCCGACTACCCGCTGGAAGGCTGGGCACAAGTGATCAACATCAATCTGTCGGGCGTCTTCTACGGCATGCAGCAGCAGATCACTGCCATGCTCAAAACCGGTGGCGGCTCGATTGTCAATGTGGCCTCGATACTGGGTGCCGTGGGGTTCGCGCAGGCGCCCGCGTACACGGCAGCCAAGCACGGCGTGATCGGCCTGACACAGGCCGCAGCGCTGGAGTATGGCGCGTTGGGTATTCGCATCAACGCGGTCGGTCCGGGCTTTATACACACACCGATGATCAGCGCGCTGGAGCAGGACGCAGCAACCAACGCGATGCTGGTCGGCGCCCACCCGATAGGCCGCCTGGGCCGCGCCGAGGAAGTGGCCGAGCTGGTGGCGTGGCTGTCGTCTGAGCGTGCCTCCTTTGTCACCGGCTCCTATTACCCGGTGGACGGCGGCTACCTGGCGCGCTGAACGTCAGAACACGCTGACAACACCTCAGAGTTATGTCTGACTGACGCAGCACCCCGCATTGCCGATCATGGGCGACTTCCATTGCAAATTCAAGGAGTAGAGATGACACGTTTCGCAGGACCCAAAACCCCCACCCCACCCAGGCCCGATCCAGCGCCCGACGTGCTGCCGTTGCCGGTTGATCCCGACAGGGGCCCCACGCCAGAGCTGCTGCCCGACGATCCAAACCGTGACGGTGTGACCCAACCGGTCGGTTGAGGCCACGCCATCAACATGGTCACCCACGGTGCCCGCCTCACCGGGCCATTGGCCTATCAAAAGCCCAATGGAAAGCCCGGCCGCATTCCTGCGGGGCCCTGCCTGATTGAGCAGATGGATAACCAAAGGGTGGCAATCATCTGGGGTGCCCAGGGGCAAAGCAGTACAGCGTTGCCCTTGAAGGAGCTGACTGCTGCCACCGAAACAGGTACTTTGATTCTGCTGGATTGAAGTGTTTTGAATTGACTTTTTTTACCGGAGACATTAATGCAACTGCTTAAAGATTTGATGAGCCCTGACGTGCAATTCGTCAGCCCCGACATGACGATTGAAGACGCAGCCAGAAAAATGCGCGACGGTGATTTCGGCATGCTGCCGGTGGCCGAAGACGACCGCATGATCGGTGCCATTTCAGACCGCGACATCGCCATTCGCGCGGTTGCGAAAGGCCTGGGCGCAAGTACCAAGGTTCGTGACGTCATGTCCGAAGGCATTGCCTGGGCCTATGACGATGATTCGGTCGAACAGGCCGCCAGAATCATGAGCGAACGCCAGGTTCGTCGCTTGCCGGTTGTGAACCGCGAAAAGAGGCTGGTGGGCATTGTGGCGCTGGGTGACTTTGCGGTGGAGAGCACGGAGATCCGCCCTACAGCTCAGGCTCTCACCGAGATTTCAAAGCCCTGATTGTCAACACGGCATCTGAGCCTTTGCTCCCCAGACTAGTTAGGGCGAGTTGACATGGCGACCCACCGAGGGCGCCCAGCCCACGGCACAGACGGTATGGACACCAATGAAGATGGCAAGGTGTCTGCCGAGGAACACGCCCGCACTTCTAGAAAAATGTTCGTCACGATGGATGCGAACGCAGACGGCAAAGTCACCGCCGCAGAGATGAACGCCGCCTACCAGCGCGTTACCGGCAAGCAGGCCAGGAAAACCGACATGTCGGCGGCCGACAAAATCAAGGTGATCGACTCGGATGGCGACGGGATTCTCACCGCCGAGGAGCATGCTGCCGGCTCCCGCACCATGTTTGAAAAGATGGACGCCAACAAGGATGGCTTCCTGACCAAGGATGAACTCGCAGCTGGGCACGCGCAAATGCTGCAGAAGCCTTCGCGCTAGATCAAAAGCTATGGAACCAGTTAGACCTGACCGCGAAAGTCTCGGAACAGGCTGGGATGCGCAGCCGAACGACCCCTGCCGCACCAAGCGGACGGCTGACTGACAAACTCACCTTAAGGGATGACCATGAC
>JANMCB010000069.1:0-3045 GCA_031360805.1 Rhodoferax sp. | reverse complement strand
CGGGCCTTTGTGGCTACTTGCCCCCCCCCCGCGCGCGCCGGGGGGTCGCTCAATTGGCTATGGCTAAAATCATGGGGGTCTGCTTTTTGAGCAATGGCTTTTTCAACCAGACACGACTCCAGCGCAAACACATTGCAATGGGCGCCCAAAGACCGCAAGGCCGATGTGCGAATCGGCATGGTCAGCACGCGGTGGCTTACGGCCCGCCACTTCACAAAGTCGTACAGTGGCACCGCATTGCGTTCTGCACCACCCCCGGCTGCCAGCGGCGCATTGATGGCAACCTGGTTGGGATGCGGCTTGGCCAGCGTTGTGGCGGCCAGCAGCACGGGAACTGCGCTTCGGCCCGGCCGCATGCTGTGCCCGGTTGACCAGACCTCATGCTGCCAATCCACAACCTGCCCGTCCGCAGTGACCGATGCCTTCACCTGCACCGCCATGGCGGGACCCAACGGCGCACAGCCCAATTCGTCCTCCCGCGTCCAGACGACGTGAACCGGGTGACCCGGCACAGCACGGGCCAGCAACGCCGCGTCACAGGCAACGTCGTCTGCGCCATTGTGGCCATAGCAGCCGGCGCCCTCAACGTGCTGCACCGTGATGCAGTTCAATGGCAGCTCAAAGACCACGGCCAAGTCGGCACGCAGGTGAAAGATGCCTTGGCTGTGGGTCCAGACCTCAAGTTCGCCCGGCTGGTAGCGCGCTACGGCGCACGAGGGGCCAATCGATGCGTGGGCGAGGAACGGGCGCGAGTAGCTCGCCTGAAAGTTATGGGCCGCCACTGGCGGTTGAGTCCCATCAGGTGGAGCCTCCTGCTTGGCCGGCTGCTTCTCGCCGACCAAAGTCGTCTCGCAAGGCTGGGAGCGAAGGTAGTTAGTCAGGTCTGCCATGTCAGGCAGCGCACTTGTCTCCGTCCATTCGGCCAGTGCGGCGAGCTTTTTCAGCGCATGCTGGGCAGCCAGTTCAGTGCGGGCAACCACACCCAAAAAATGACCATCACGGACCACTTTCACAACGCCCTCGAGAGCCTGCACCGTGGCCACATCGACTGTGCAGAGAACCGCCCCTGGAGAAGGCGCATGCAGGATACGGCCGTAGTACATGACTGGCAACTGCATGTCATGAATGAACCGGGCCTGCCCTGTGACAAGCATCGCAACTTCAGGCCGCGTTGCCGCATGCCCAACCAAGCGATAGTCCGCCGGTGATTTGGGCGTCGCCAGTCCATTTGCATCGCTTTCCAGCAAGGCATCGTCGGCCAACGACCAGTAAGTGCACACCGGTGCTGGAGCACTGCCAGCTGTGTCGGCTTGTTCATAAAAAGTGCCGTCAATCACATTCAGTTCCTGCGCTCGACCGGCCGTGAGGGTCAACTTTTTCTCGGCCTCCCCCAGGTAAATTGCGCGCACCTCAGCACACACCTGCCGCAGTGCGCTGCCGGAATCCTGCACCGAGAGGCTGCCTGAGGTCATTCCCTCGTTCGGGCCACGCGAGGTGCTGGCGGGGGCACGGCGAATGCGTGCCAGCGACACATCGAGCTCCTCCGCGACAATTTGCGCCAACGCTGCGCCAATGCCCTGGCCCAATTCCACCTTGCCGCTGCGCAGGGTAATTGTTCCGTCGGCATGAATGCAGAGCCAATCTGAGAGGCGCCGGTTGGCATTCAAACTGCCGGGTAGCGCCATGGCAGGATGGTTCACGCGGTTGACCCTTTGGCGTCGTTGATGGCAGCCGCACGCAGTACTGCACGCACGATGCGGTTGTGACTGCCGCAACGGCAAAGGTGGCGATCCAAAGCAGCGCGAACCTCCTGGTCGGACGGCTTGGCCTTTTGCGACAACAGGGCCGCTGCGCTGATCAGAATTCCGGAGATGCAGTAACCACATTGCACCGCCTGCTCATCCACAAAGGCCTGCTGCAACGCGTGCTGCCGACCGTCTATGGCAAGGCCCTCTACCGTCGTGATTGACTTACCGTCCACCGACCACAGTGGCGTATCGCAGGCGGGGACCGAGACGCCATCCACCAGCACACAACAACTTCCACACTGCCCCGACCCGCAGCCAAAACGGGTGGCTTTCAGATTAAGCGCATGGCGCAACACGTCAAGCAAGGGCGTATTGCCATCCGCAGGCACCGCATGCGCCTGTCCATTCACAGTGATTTGAAAGTTCCGCCCGGTCATGATGACGTGTCGGCGCAGCCCGCGTTGCCGACCATCAAGCAAGCAACTATTTGGGTGCCGCTTTCATCACTGCGCCCAACGTGGCGAACTCGTCCCTGATGTAGGCGTCAAACTGCTCGGGCGTCATGGGCAAGGACTCAGCCCCGAGTTTGGCCATGCGCTCCTTCACATCTGGCAAGGCCAGTGCCTTTGCTACTTCTGCGTTGAGTTTGTTGACGATGGCGCGAGGGGTCTTGGCGGGTGCCAGCAACCCAATCCAGAAGTCAAATACAAAGCCGGGAACACCCGCTTCGGCGACCGTTGGCACATCCGGCAAGGCACTTGACCGCTTTGCAGTGCTCACCGCCAATGCGCGCATACGATTCTCGCGAATGGAGGGAATTGACGACAGCACCGGCGTGAACATGAAATCGACGCGGCCCGCTGTCGTTTCAACAATGGTTTCCGGCGTGCCCTTGAATGGAATATGCGTCACCTGAATACCGGTCGCGTTGCGGAATTTCTCAGCGTTCACATGGGTGGCACTGCCAATGCCGGCAGACGCATAGTTCAGAATACCGGGCTTGGCCTTGGCGGCGGCAATCAACTCCTGGACCGACTTGATTGGACTGCCGGCACTGACCACCAGCATGTTGGGAAGCGCAGCCAGCGGTATCACGCCGACAAAGTCACCCAGGGTGTCGTACGCCAAACCCGGGTACAGCACCGGGTTAACCACATGCCCGGCGGACACAACCAGAAGCGTATAGCCGTCTGGATCGCTCTTGGCGACTTGTGTGGCACCCAGCGTGCCGCCTGCGCCCGCCCGGTTTTCCACCACCACGGGTTGCCCCAAACTGGTACCTATTTTTTCACCGACG
>JANMCB010000040.1:0-10091 GCA_031360805.1 Rhodoferax sp. | reverse complement strand
CGCCGCGCTGGCTTTGCTGCATTTTTTCTGGATGCGCGCAGGCAAGAACGATTTCGCAGAAGTGTTTGTTTACGCCGCCATTCTGGGTGCTTTGCTGGGCTGGCGCGTGTACCGCGTTGTAAAATCAAAATAGATAGCAATAAATCTATATTGTACGATGGCTAGATGCGTATTTAATCAGTATTTTTGCGCCATCGAGACTCAATATACCCTTTTTAGGTATATTAGACGCCAAAATCACCTGAAAATCGAGTTTTTGAAACAAAATATGCCTATAGTCTTCGTATTATATGGATAGTTTGCTACTATTTTTGAAATAATCGTTCCTGGCGCATCTGATCTGCAATCGATTCACGTTCACGGATCAGGTGCGCCGTTTGGCCGTCCACCAGCACTTCGGCCGCGCGCGGGCGTGAGTTGTAATTGCTGGCCATCGACATGCAATAAGCCCCGGCCGAGAGCACCGCGAGCAAATCGCCAGCCTGCACGGCAAGGGGCCGTTCGTGGCCAATCCAGTCGCCACTTTCGCAGATCGGGCCGACGATCTCCCAGGTCTCGGTGGCTGCATCAGGGCGCGGCGTGACCGGGACGATCTCGTGAAACGCCTGGTACATGGCAGGGCGGGGCAGGTCGTTCATGGCGGCGTCAATGATCAGGAAGTTCTTCTGCTCACCAGGCTTCTGGTACAGCACCTCGGTCACACACACGCCCGCATTGCCCACCAGTGAGCGGCCGGGCTCGATCATCAGTGCGCGCTGGCCGAATCCGCGCGCGTCAAGCCGGGCCAGCAACCTGGCCCAAAGCGCGTCGGCCTGAGGCGGCTCGGTGCCGTCGTAGTTGATGCCCAGGCCACCGCCGAAATCAATATGGTGAATCGGGATGCCTGCGGCTTCAATCTGCTCGACCAGATCCAGCATGCGGTCCACCGCGTCCAGGTAAGGCGCCTCCAGCGTGATCTGCGAGCCGATGTGACAGTCAATGCCAACCACTTTCAGGCCCGGCAAGGCAGCGGCCCGCTGGTAGGTCTGCACCACGCGTTCATGCGCCACGCCGAACTTGTTGCCTTTGAGCCCGGTCGAGATGTAAGGGTGGGTTTTTGGGTCGACATTGGGGTTGACGCGAATGCTCACGGGCGCCGTCTTGGCAGAGGACAGGGCCACCTCGTTCAGCACCTCCAGCTCCGCCTCGCTCTCGACATTGAAGCAGCCAATGCCCACTTCAAGCGCCCGACGCATCTCGCTGCGGGTTTTCCCGACGCCTGAGAAGATGATTTTTGAGACCGCCGCACCAGCCGCCAGAACGCGCTCCAGTTCGCCGCCCGAAACTATGTCAAAACCGCAGCCGGCCTGTGCAAACACCTGAATCACGCCCAGCGCCGGGTTGGCTTTCATGGCGTAGCAGATCTGGACATTGCGCCCGGCAAAGCCGCGCTGGTAGGCCCCCAGCGCCGACAACATGGACGCCTTGGAGTAGACAAAAAGCGGAGTTCCAAACTGTTTGGCCAGATCATCAAGGGCCAGTTCCTCGATGTGCAGAACACGGTTTTTGTAGGCAATTTGGGGCTGGCCCGGCAGGAAGCGAGTGGTCATTGGGTGGTCAAAATTGGGGCTGGTGAGCTGACTGTGGCCGATGCGGATGGATTCGGTGGCGTGGCCCGTGTGCCGGGGCGCAAGGTTTGGGGCAGCGTGGCGCGGTTGGCAGCGGCTGCGTCGGTTGGTATGTACAGGCCGCCCTGCTGGCCACAGGCACCAAGTCCGGCTGCCGCCAGCACGGGCATCACAGCAATCAAGGCGGCGCGAAGCAAGGTGCGCACTAAAATTGAAGCGGGCCTGCCCCGGTTTGCAAACGTTTTGAACAACATGGTGAAATTGTAATGACTGACTCTGAATTCATGGACCGTGCGGAAGCCGTGCTGGCGGCGGTAGAGGCCGGCTGTGACCGCATCAACGATGAAACCCAGGCTGACATCGACAACCAGCGCACGGGCGGCATGGTCACGCTGGTGTTCTCAAACAAGAGTCAGATCGTGATCAACCTTCAAAAACCACTGCATGAAATCTGGTTGGCAGCCAGGTCGGGGGGCTATCACTACAAGTATGACGGCGGCCACTGGGCTGACACCAAAGGGCAGGGCGAGTTTTTCTCCAGCCTGTCGCGGTATGCCAGCGAGCAG
Organism: Rhodoferax sp.; assembly: GCA_031360805.1. Classification (GTDB taxonomy): domain Bacteria; phylum Pseudomonadota; class Gammaproteobacteria; order Burkholderiales; family Burkholderiaceae_C; genus JANYCG01. The sequence goes on along the minus strand of JANMCB010000040.1, from coordinate 7,918 downwards.
GCGGCCTGTTTGCTTGAGTTTGTCCCTTGAGCCTGCAGCCTGAATCTGCCGTCTGAGTCTGCCGCCTGAATCCTGCGGTGGCAGTGTTATCTTGCGCGCGTGGGCAGGTCTGACGATGTTCAGTTCTTGAACAGGTCCAGAATCTGTTTTTTCTCGTCGGGCTGAGGGGCTTGCTGCACCGCCGGAACACTGCCGGGAAGCGGGTCGTCCAGCCCCAGGCTCTGTACTCCTGCGCCGCGCGCAAACTCGGTGAAGAACCATTCGCCGCCTGAATTGACCAGTCCCGCTTCGGGCACTGGCGTGGGCATGGCAGGGACGCCCTTGAGTGCGTGCTCCATAAAGGTGATCCAGATCGGCAGGCTCAGGCCGCCGCCGGTTTCGTTGCTGCCCATTTTGCGCGGCGTGTCGTAGCCCATCCAGGCGACTGCTGCCAGGGACGGCTGGTAGCCCGCAAACCAGGCATCGATGGAGTCGTTGGTGGTGCCAGTCTTGCCGTGCAAGTCTGTGCGTTTGAGGATTTGCCTGGCTTTTGCGGCCGTGCCGGTGCTGGTCACTTCGCCCAGCAGGCTGTCCATGATGAAGGCGTTGCGGGCGGAAATCGCACGGACCGTTTCGTCAAGGACTGGCGGTTTGGTCTCGATCAGAACTTTGCCCTTTTGTTCGGTCACTTTGGCAATCAGCCACGGGTTCACGCGGTAGCCGCCATTGGCAAACACGGAATAAGCCGTCACCATCTGGATTGGCGTTACAGCCCCGGCACCCAATGCCATGGTCAGGTAGGCGGGGTGTTTTTCGTCTTCGAAGCCGAAGCGTGTAATCCAGTCCTGCGCGAACTGGGGGGTGATGGCTTGCAGGAGGCGAATCGAAATCATGTTCTTGGACGCTGCCAGCCCGCGGCGCATTGACATTGCACCGTCAAACTTGCCATCGTAGTTCTTGGGTTCCCAAGCTTGCCCGCCAGTTGCCGCTGCGCTGAAGAACAGGGGTGCATCATTGATGACGGTGGCTGGTGTAAAGCCCTTTTCCAGCGAGGCCGAGTAAACGAAAGGTTTGAAGCTGGAGCCAGGCTGGCGCCAGGCCTGGGTCGCGTGGTTGAATTTGTTCTTGGAGAAATCAAATCCGCCGACCATTGCGCGAACGGCGCCGGTGCGCGGGTCCAGCGCGATGAACGCGCCCTCAACGTCCGGCAATTGCGTGATTTCCCAGGTGTTCTTTAGTGTGAGCGCGACCCGAATCACTGCGCCGCGGCGTACCTTGATGTTGGGCGGTGCTTTGTCTGAGAGGCCAGACTGGGCTGGTTCGAGGCCCCTGCCAGTGATTTCCAAGGTTTCACCGTTCTGCCGCATCGCCTTGACCTTGCGGGAATCGGCCTGTAACACGACGGCGGAAATGACGTCTCCGTTGTCCGGGTGTTCATCCAGTGCTTCATCAACCGCATCCTCCAGCTCTTGTCCGCTTGCGGGCAAAGTGACAAATTCTTCCGGCCCACGGTAGATCTGACGTCGCTCGAAATCCATGATGCCGCGGCGAAGTGCCCTGTAGGCCACGTCCTGGTCGGTCGATTTCAGGGTGGTGTAGACATTCAGGCCCCGCGTGTAGGTCTCAGTGCCGTACTGCGCAAACATCAGTTGCCGAACCGTTTCGGCCACATATTCGGCATGAACCGCAGTGCTGTCGATGTTCAATTTGACCTTGAGCTCCTGTTGCCTCGCTGTCTCCGCTTGGGCAGCAGTGATGAAGCCGTTTTCAAGCATGCGGTCAATCACGCGGATCTGTCGTGCCTTCGCGCGTTTGGGGTTGCTGATCGGGTTGTACGCAGAGGGCGCCTGCGGCAGGCCTGCCAGCATGGCGGATTCAGCAATCGTCAGACTGGCCAGGGGCTTGTCAAAATAGGTCTCCGCTGCAGCCGCAAACCCGTAGGCACGGTTTCCCAGAAAAATCTGGTTCATGTAGATTTCAAGAATCTGGTCTTTGCTCAGCAAGTGCTCCAGCTTGAACGTCAGCAAGACCTCGTAGATCTTGCGCATGTAATTCTTTTCCTGCGTGAGGTAGACGTTTCGCGCCACTTGCATGGTGATCGTCGATGCGCCCTGGCTCTTGGCCCGTCCCAGATTGGCAAGCGCGGCCCGCACAAAACCGCGGTACGACACGCCGCTGTGGTGGTAGAACTCGGTGTCTTCAATGGCCAGCACAGCGTCGATCATGACTTTGGGAATTTCCTTGATCGGGGTCAGCTTGCGCCGCTCTTCACCAAATTCACCAATGAGGACGTTATCCGACGTAAAAACCCGCAGCGGCAATATCGGCCGATAGTTGGAGAGGTCTGAAATATCGGGCAAATTGGGATACGCAACGGCCAGCGCAATCGCAACCGCCATCAATATGGATGCCACAACGGCGCCAACCACACCCAGGCACCACAACGCTATTCGGATTGCAACCTGTGCGGGGCCGACAGGGCCGGCGTTGCGCTCGCGTAGGGCGGCAGGTTCGAGCGGGGCAGGTTTTGAGGGCATATAAAAGTTCGTAAGGTCGCGTCATCATTATAAAAATGCGCAGCGCGGTATTTTGTTTTTGGCTTGCGCTGATTGTTGCCTGTTACATTTTTGTCGGCCAAGCCGACGCGAGCCCAGTCAGGCTTGTCAAAAAAGCGTCTGCTTTTGACAACGCTTGCAAACCTTCAAAATGGAAAAATCCTTTGCGGGACAAGGTGCTTACTGATAGCATTCAAGTGAAGTCTTAAGTTTCGCTGGTTCTCAATCGGCATGTTTCAGGGGAAAGTCTTGATCTCTTTGGGGTCGTTGTTTAGCAATCAGCCCGCACCCTTATTGGGTCTTGACGTAAGTTCATCCAGTGTCAAATTGGTCGAATTGAGTCGGGACAAAAGCGGAAACCTGATCCTGGAACGTTGCGCAATCGAGCCCCTTGAGCGTGGCTGGATCAGTGACGGAAATATCGAAAAGTTTGACGAAGTTGCCGAAGCAGTTCGCCGATTGGTCAAAAAAAGTGGCGCCAAGACTAAGAATGTCGCCATGGCGCTTCCGCCGTCTGCGGTCATCACCAAAAAGATAATTATCCCCGGTGGCCTGAGCGACATTGAACTGGAGCTCCAGGTCGAGGCCGAAGCCAACCAGTACATCCCCTTTCCGCTGGACGAGGTCAGCCTTGATTTTTGTGTCATCGGGCCGAGTTCGTCGTCCAGTGGCGATCTGGATGTATTGATAGCCGCGTCGCGCCGCGAAAAAGTTCAGGATATTCAAGGGTTGGCCGAGGCCGCAGGCTTGAAGCCGGTTGTGGTTGATGTTGAGTCCTATGCATCAAGGCTGGCAACAGCCCGCCTGATTGAAAACCTGCCCAACAAGGGTGTCGGTACCATTGTCGCGCTGTTTGAAGTGGGTGCCCTGACCACCAGTATGCAGGTCATACGTGACGACGAAGTGCTGTACGACCGGGATCAGGCCTTCGGCGGCGCCCAACTGACGCAATTGATCGTGCGCCAATACGGGTTTTCGCTGGAAGAGGCGGAAACCAAGAAGCGCAGTGGTGAGTTGCCCGACGACTACGAGTCCAGCGTGCTCAAACCGTTTGTCGAAAGCATGGTGCAGGAAATCGGCCGTGCCCTGCAGTTCTTCTTTACCAGTACGCCGCATAACAAAGTGGACTACATCATGCTGGCGGGCGGGTCCTCCGCATTGCCAGGCTTGACCACTGCGGTCACCCAGCACACTACTTTTCCCTGCAATCTGGTCAATCCGTTTGACGGGATGGAGATGGGCGATGGCGTGCGGCTGAAAAGAATGACGCGTGAGGCGCCTTCCTACTTGACGTCCTGCGGACTGGCTTTGCGGAGGTTCCTGCAGTGATCTTGATTAACCTGCTCCCCCATCGCGAAGCGGCACGCAAGCACAGGCGCGACTTTTTTAACCTGTCCCTCGGCGTTGCTGCCCTCGCAGGCGGCTTGATCGCGGGCGCTGTTTATCTTTGGTTTCAAACCCAAATTTCCATGCAGCAGGGCAAGAATCAGGTGCTGACGAGCGAAATCAAGGTGCTGGAAGGTCAAATCAAGGACATCGCGGGCCTGGAAGCGGAAATTGCGGGCCTGCGTGCGCGCCAGCAGGCAGTCGAAGACTTGCAGGCTGATCGCAACCAACCGGTTCATCTGATGACGGAACTGGTCAAGCAACTGCCAGATGGCGTTTTCATAGCGTCAATGCGTCAGGTGAATCAAGAAGTGACATTGCAGGGTGTCGCTCAATCAAATGAGAGGGTGTCGGAACTGCTGCGAAACCTGGCCAACAACACCCCCTGGTTTGCCAGGCCAGAGCTGGTTGAAATTGTGGCTGGAACGGTCGCGCTGAGTCCGCGCGAACAGAAGCGGGTCGGCAATTTCACGATCAAGGTCAAATTGGTGAGATCGAGCGATGCGGCGAAGGCGGCAACTCTAGCTACTGCTACTGCTGCGGCTGCGGCAAAGGCCAGTCCCATGTCGCCCGCAGCAGGTCCCGTAGCGAATCCTGCGAAACCTGCTGTCCCAGCCAAGAAATAGCGGTCAGAAACTATGGCAAAAAAACCTCTCCCGGCAATCGATTTCCCGGCTTTACAGGAAAATCTGGCAAACCAGTTCCGGAATCTTGATCCTAAGGATCCGTCAATATGGCCAGCAGTGCCGCGCTACGGACTTCTCTTGCTTACGACCGTACTTGTTGTGACCGGACTCTGGTTCGCCTGGTTAACCAATTCTGAAAAGGAATTGGAGGACGAGCAGGCGAAAGAAGTCAATTTGCGTGCAGACTATGTCGTCAAGCTCGGAAAGGCGGTCAATCTGGACGCGCTCAAAAAGCAGCGGGAGCAGGTTCAACAGTATGTGACCCAACTTGAAAAGCAACTACCAAGCAAGGCAGAAATGGACGCGTTGCTGTCCGACATCAACCAGGCGGGTCTAGGGCGCAGTCTGCAGTTTGATTTGTTCCGGCCAGGTCAGGTTGCTGTGAAAGACTATTACGCAGAACTTCCGATTGCGATCAAGGTCACGGGTCGTTATCACGATATTGGATCATTCGCGTCAGACATTGCAAATCTGTCGCGAATCGTGACGCTGAACAATCTGACGGTGGTACCCGGGCGCGACAATTCGCTTTCCATGGAAGCAACGGCCAAGACGTTCCGATATCTGGACAAGGACGAAGTGGCAGCACAAATCAAAGCTGCTGCGCCGAAGGGAGCCAAGAAATGACGCTCTCCTTGCGCGTACTGCAGGCAATGGCAATTTTGCTGATCGTGGGGTGTTCAACATCCAGTGAAGACGAACTGCGTCAATGGATGGCAGAGCAGAAAAAGCAGACTCAAGCGAAAGTGGCTCCGATTTCGGAGCCGAAGCAATTCAAGCCCGAAAGCTACTCTCAAACTGGATCGGTCGAGCCATTCAGCAAGGAAAAATTGACTCAGGCGCTCAAAGGTGAGTCGAAGCAAGCCACCGCCAACGCGGCACTTGTTGCCCCTGAGCTGGTTCGACGCAAGGAAGCACTGGAATCGTATCCGCTGGACGGTATGGCAATGGTTGGAAGTCTTGTAAAAGGTGGGCAGCCAGTGGCGCTAGTGAGAGTGGACAACCTGCTTTACCAGGTGCGTCCTGGTAATTACCTTGGACAGAACTTTGGGCGAGTGACCAAAATCGCTGAGACCGAGGTCACGTTGCGTGAGATTGTGCAGGACGCAGTGGGTGAATGGATCGAACGTCAGGCGAAATTGCAGTTGCAAGAGAGGTCAAAGTGAATAATTCAAAGTGGTTTCAGGCAATGGGTACTTGGCAAAAATTATGCGTCTTCGTTTCGTTAGGTGTTCTGGCACTCTCCGCACACGCTCAAAACACGATTGAAACCGTCACCGGCTCCATTCAAAGCGGCGTTGAAGTCATACGAATTGACTTGTCGCAACCACTGTCTGCAGTACCGACTGGCTTTTCAATACAGTCGCCTGCGAGAATCGCGTTGGACTTTCCTGGCGTATCCAATGGAATGGGTCGGTCCACCGTCGAAGTCAACCAAGGGAACCTGCGATCAGTGAGTGTGGTTCAAGCGGGTGACAGGACCAGGGTTGTCCTCAACTTGAGGCAGGCCACGGCCTACAAAGCCCAGATTCAAGGCAAATCCTTGTTGGTAGTGCTGGATGCAATCGTAGGCGCAACACCCGAAGTTGCGGCTGCTCCGGCCTTTTCAGCCAATCAGGGCAGAGATGCATTGCCATTGAAGGACCTCGACTTTCGCCGTGGTGTGGATGGGTCCGGCCGCGTGGTTGTGACTTTGCCCAACAATCAGGTTGGCGTAGATATTCGGCAGCAAGGGCAAACGCTGGTCGTTGAATTCATGAAATCCAGTTTGCCAGAGGGATTGCGTCGCCGGCTTGACGTGTCAGACTTTGGCACACCGATTCAGACCGTGACGACGTTCCAGGCGGGCGATCGGGTGCGTATGGTTATCGAACCAAAAGGGGCTTGGGAACACAGTGCTTACCAAAGTGATGAGCAGTTCGTAATCGAAGTCAAGCAACAGAAAGTTGATGCAACCAAATTGACGCAAGGCCCTGGCTTTACTGGACAGAAGTTGTCTCTGAATTTCCAGAATATTGAAGTGAGGTCGCTACTCCAGGTGATTGCGGACTTCACGAACTTCAACATCGTGACTTCGGACTCCGTCACGGGTGCAGTGACTCTTCGGCTGCAGGATGTACCGTGGGATCAGGCATTGGAGATCATTCTGCAGGCTAAGGGGCTTGGCGTGAAGAAGAATGGGAATGTGCTTTGGATCGCACCTAAAGATGAAATTCTTGCAAAGGACAAGCTCGAAAGAGAATCGAATGTGGCACTTGAGAACTTGGAGTCTTTGCGAACTCAATCTTTTCAATTGAACTACGCCAAGGCTACAGAAATCGCCATTAGCCTTACCGGCAACAACGCAGGCGGCGGGGGAAGCGCCGGCGGAAACACACGGCTGCTGAGCGCCCGTGGAAGTGTCATTGCCGAACCTAGAACCAATCAGCTGTTTGTGACTGACATTGGCACAAAGTTGGAGCAGGTTCAGCAGTTGATTGCAAAACTTGACGTAGCGGTACGACAGGTGTTGATTGAAGCGCGGATCGTTGAAGCGTCTGACACCTTCGGAAAATCCTTGGGCGTGCGCCTCGGGGGTAGCGATTTGCGCGCCATACGGGGCGGTGACGGTGGGTATCAGATTGCAGGCGACAACCGGGTTGCGTTTGGCACAAGCTATGCGAACGCAGTGGCAACCAGCGGTGCTGGCGGTGCAGTTGACCTCTCGAGTAATTTTGTCAATTTGCCTGCGGTAGGGCAGGGCGGTGCAGACCCGGCACGGTTTGCGATTGCCTTGTTCAGTTCGGCTGCGAACAGGTTTTTGAACCTCGAGCTGTCAGCACTTGAAGCGGACGGGAAGGGAAAAATCGTATCCAGCCCGCGAGTCGTCACTGCCGATCAAAAGGAAGCGTCCATCGAACAAGGCGTGGAAATTCCTTTCCAACGGGCTACAAGCTCCGGTGCAACTGCGATCGAGTTCGTCAAAGCCAATTTGTCTTTGAGAGTTACCCCACAGATCACGCCGGAAGGCGGGATCATCATGGATGTCGAAGTCACCAAGAATTCGATCGGTCAGGCAACCATTGCCGGTTTGGCGATCAATACCAAGCGCGTCAAGACTCAGGTTCTTGTAGAAAATGGCGGCACCGTTGTAATTGGTGGAATATTCGAGTTGAATGAAACTGACAGTGAGACAAAGGTGCCACTTCTGGGTGATTTGCCAGCTATTGGTAACCTTTTCAAAAGCCGCTCAAGGGTTTCGAACAAGCAAGAGATGCTCGTGTTTATTACGCCAAAAGTGGTTGCTGAACGTGGCCTTGGTCGCTGAGCCTA
>JANMCB010000507.1:0-4729 GCA_031360805.1 Rhodoferax sp. | reverse complement strand
CGACGCCGTCACGGGCAAGCCGGTTTGGGTGGGCGCGGGCACGCTCGAAGAAAATCTGCGTCATATCGAAGCGCATCCTGTGCTCGGAATCCACTACATGATTGACCGCGACGGCACCCTGCGCACCAGCGTGCCCGAAGGCCAGGTCGCCCATCACGTGTACCGGTACAGTGCAGGTTCCATCGCCGTTGAGCTCATCAACGACGGCGATGGGCTTGACCCGTTCCCTGAATCACAAATCACCACTTTGGTGAAACTGCTGCGCGACATCCGCCTGCGCCATGCCATCCCACGCGCCAGCATCAAACGACACTCTGACCTGGACACTGCACCGCTGCCGTGCGACAGAACCCGGCGCCGCAAAGTAGACCCGGGTGGCGCGTTTGCGCATGAAGCTGTAATGGACCGGGTGTTTGTGCCAATTGGGGAGTGAGGTGGTGGTTGGTGACACGCGGCGATGGATGCCCAGACGCCGGCTAAGGCGCTCCATCCCCCAACGCAATCCCCTCACGCCGAGGGTCAGCGCCGCCCACCAGTTGCGCCGCACCACTGGCGGACTTGCCTTTGATGATGGTTGACACACCACTGGACTGCGCCGCAAACGACACGGTGTGCCCAAGCGCGCGCAGGCCGTTGAGCAGCGGGTCATTCAGGCCACTGTTGGTGGTGTCGATGGAGGGGTGCTCGCCGCCGACGCCGGTGGTCGGGCTATTGGCCGCACCGAAATTGACCATCGACGTGGCTTGCTGGGCATCAAGTTTCCAGTCCACGGCGCTGACGATGGTTTTCACCACAAACTGAATGATCGCCGCACCGCCAGGGGAGCCGGTGGCCATCAGGAAATCACCACGCGAGCCGTCTGCCGCCTTGTTGAAGACAAGGGTTGGCGACATGGAGCTGCGCGGGCGCTTGAGCGGAGCCACACGATTCGCAATGGGGCCGCTGGCGTCGCTGGGGTCAAACGAAAAATCGGTGAGCTGGTTGTTCAGCAGAAAGCCGCGTGTGAAGTGAAACGAGCCCATGCCTGACTCGATGGTGGTGGTCATCACCACCACGTTGCCGAAAATGTCAACAATGCTCAGGTGCGTGGTGCCCTTGCCTTCGGCCGCGCTGCTGCCTTGTGGCGCCGCACCGGGGAACACACCCGGCAAGGCGGTGCCCATGCTCCTGGTGGTGGATATCAGGGTGGCGCGGGCCTTCAGGTAGTCGCGGTTCAGCATCGCGTCGACACCCGTGCCGGGCAGCGGCACAAAGTCGGTGTCTGCCACGTACTTGTTGCGGTCGGCATAGGCCAGGCGCTCGGCTTCGCTGACCAGGTGCACACCCAATAGGGATGGCTTGCCACCTTCGGCATTGACGACGGTTGGCGGGCTGGCGGCCAGGTCAAAGTTGTCCAGAATGCCAAGCGTTTGTGCCACTGCAATGCCGCCAGAGGATGGCGGGCCCATGCCGCAGACAACCGTGTTGCGGTAGTTGCCACAGACGGGAGCGCGGCGGATCGCTTTGTAGTTGGCCAGGTCGCTCAACTCGGTCAAGCCGGGAGTGATGGCAACGGTGGTGGTCACGCCGCCGGTGCTGACCTTGATCTTGTCCACAATGCTTTGCGCAATCGGTCCGGTGTAAAACGCATTGGCACCGCCCTGCGCCAAACTGGTCAGCGTGGCGGCGTAATCCGGATTTTTGATGGTGGAACCCAGCGCCCTGGCGCTGAAGTCGGGGTTCAGAAAATAGGCAGCGGCCTCCGGGTCGCGCAACAGATCGTTGCGGGCACCGCTGATGGCCGAGGCCATGCGGCCACTGATGGCAAAGCCGTTGGTGGCCAGTTTGACCGCCGGCTGGAACAGGTTGGCCCAGGGCTGGCTGCCATGGTCCTGGTGCGCCAGCTCCAGCATGCGCACTGCGCCGGGGGTGCCGATGGACCGACCGCTGGCCTTGGTGCTCAGAAACGACTGACCCAGGTTCGGCAGCGGGTTGGTCTTGTCGGCGGCGCTGACGTAGCGCAGGTAGTCCTCCGTAGCCGCAGCAGGGGCGGTTTCACGCCCGTCATAGCTTTGCACGGTATTGGTGGCGGCCTTGTAGTGCAGCATGAAGGCACCACCGCCCAGGCCGGACGATTGCGGCTCCACCAGCCCCAGCACGGCCTGCACGGCTACGGCAGCATCAACCGCCGTGCCGCCCGCCGCCAGAATATTGCAGCCAGCTTGGGAGGCCAGCGGGTTTGCCGTGACCACCATGTAGGCATTGGACTTCACCGCTGTTTTGCCGGTCTTGTAGCCCGACTGGGGCTCTGGAATAGCCGGGTCGCCGGGTAGGCCCGAGCCCACCACCACACCGCCGCTGGAAGTTGATTGCTGGCACGGCGCTGTGGCCACCAGTGCCTGCCCGGACGTGCCGCCACAGCCCCACAAGCCGAAGCTCGCCAGTGCCACCGGCGCCAGCCAGAGTGCGCGTTTTTTCGGGGAATTTTGCCAGTCGGTCATGCTTGCTCCTAGGGTTTTTTGTGAACCCTAAAGAGCCACCGCAGCCAATCAGGGTGTTTGCATTCTGCGTCTGAACACAGGAAGTTTCAAGCCCGGGTTGGACACGCGCCGTGCGCAGGTGAACCGGCAGACTTACGCCCTGGGTGCCAACACCGCCATGGTGATGCGCGATACGCAGGTCAGCTCGCCCGCATCATTGGTCAGGTCGATATGCCACACCTGCGTGGTGCGCCCAACATGCACCGGCCGGGTGATGCCCGTGACCCAGCCGCTGGTGGTGGCTTTCAGGTGGTTGGCGTTGATGTCCAGCCCCACAGCGCGGTAACCTTCGGGGACGCATGCGGCCGCGCCGCAGGAGCCCAGCGTTTCAGCCAGGACCACGCTGACGCCGCCGTGCAGAATGCCATAGGGTTGGCGCGTGCGTGTGTCCACCGGCACGCGGGCCTTGATGAATTCGTCACCCACTTCGAGAAATTCCATGCCAATCAGTGCGACGACGGTGTCAATGTGAATGTGGGTGAGGTGGGCAATTGAGATCGGTCGGGTCCAGATGGGCATGGTAGCTCCGTTGGCGGGATTCAAGGAAACAAGGGGTGGGCTCAAACTTCAAGAGACTTCACGAAGTGATGATAGAGGGTAACCACCCAAAATCTACGGCGCGGGCTTGGCGTAAGGCGGCCTGACCCGCGTTTTTTTGACGACGCCTTCGGGCGTCAACAGAATCACAAACTCCGCGGGCGTGATTGACGCGGCCGACGGCGCCTCACGGTAAACCCAGACTTCAAAGCCGCTGTCAAAATTGACCACGGTCGCGGGGCCGAGCGCAGCCAACACCTCGGCGCGGGTTGACGTGCCAACCACGACGGCGTCACGTGCAGATTGCATTGACAGGCCCGGGTCGCGAAATGCCGAGGCCTTTTTCTCGGTATTCAACCCCCCCTGCGAACTGGCACAACCGGCCAAAACCAAGCATGACAGGGCGAGCAACAACGCGACTGTGGATTGGCGTGTTTTGACGAGAGCGGGCGCCATCATTCACCGTCCATGAATTCAAACTCGACCAAGGTGTCGTCGGGCCAGGTCAAATCGCCCAGCGGCAAGAAGTAGGTGCGATCCACCAGCACTTCGCAATCGCATTGGGGCAGATCGTTTTTCAGCCCGGGGTCATCACTCGCAGCAGCGTAGAGCTGGTCGATCGCCAGAATCTCCCTGCGTGCACCGGCCACCAGGGTCACGCTGAACAGTGGCCGGTCCGCAAAAAACAGGTACATTGGCACTTTTCTCTCGCAGTAAGCGGGCGTGTTGAACAACGCCCCGGCGATGCGACTCAATAGGGAGTTGCTGGTGGACACCAGGCCCGCCTCCATCCCCACGCGGCACTCCAGCCGCAGGTCCCCAAGGCGCCGCGCATTGGGCGGCAGGCCGGGCGTACGAATCTCAGTGCGCCACGTCATCGTCTGCTTCTTCCGGTTCGGCGTCACCTGTGCGTCTTCATCAAATGCCTGCGAATTGCGCGGCAGCGTGAAGGTATGGTCGGGCGCAATCGGCACGGCAAAGTCCACGGTGTTGCCGATCACATCAATCTGTACGCTGTTCATGTCAGTCTCGCGCTTGCGCGGCAGCAGCTTGAAACGCAGGCTTCCAGCAGGCGACAGCGTGTGCTGCCTTTCAAACAGGTCCATGCCCTGGATCATTTTGCGGTAGGACTTTTCAACCGGGTCGCGGTTCGCTTTGGCTGAGATCGTCACGGGCGGCAGTTCGCGCGCGACAGGTTTGGGTTGCTGCTGCGCTGCTGCGCCTGGCGTCAGCAGGGCAAGCGCAAAAAGGCAGGCGAACCATGCCGACACCCGAACCATCAACAACGCGTGGCTTTGCATGGAACCTCCTGACTGCCTGCAAGCCATGTTAAGCCGCGCGTTTTGCCTGATCTGTAGGACGACGGCGCTTTTTAGCCGGTCCAGAATTCCCTGCGAAGCCCTGGTTCTTAAAGCCAGCGCGACAGCAAGGTCCGCAAGTGCTAAATCACACCAGATTGCTTCAGCGCCGCAATCCGGGGGGCATCCAGCCCCAATTCCGTGAGCACTTCCTGGGTATGTTCTCCCAGTGACGGTGGTGCGCGGCGCAGCACAGGGGGTGTATCCATCAGGCGCAGTGGGCTGGCAACGGTGGCGATGGTTTGCAGCGCCTGCTCGCCCTGGCTGGCGCCAACTGGCTGCTTGACCCAAATTTCCCGGTGTTTGACCTGCTCG
>JANMCB010000502.1:0-4340 GCA_031360805.1 Rhodoferax sp. | reverse complement strand
CGCGTCATCGGTGCCGATCGTGCTTTTCCACCAGCGCTGAACCACCTCGCGCGACGCAGCCAGCGTGGCCGCCTCGCCAAAAGCGCCCGTTGCACCCGCTCCACCCGCATTGCGAGCAGCCGCACCAACGGCTCTGGATTGCAAACTCAGCGTCAAAAACAACTGCTGCGCCATCACGTTGTTGCTGTACTTGTTGATGTCGCGAATTACCTCGGGCAGCGGCGGCGAGCTCACTTCAAAGGCTGGTTTGACCAGGTTGGGCGGTACGCGTCCGTCACGCACGCTGCCCGCCAGCTTGCCGCCCATCTCGCGCCACATGCCTTCGACCGCGCGGGCAGCGTAGCTTTTGGGATCGGCGTAGGCGGTGGCCCACACTCTTTCTCCACAACTGGCCGGGTAAGTGCCCGCAAAGCGAATCGCGGCGGGATCTGAAAAGTCTGCCTTCAATGCGGCGCGATAGTCTGCGCACGGAGCGTCGGACAATGCGACGCTGTGCGGCATCTGCACGCCAGCGAGCGGCGGTTCAATCTGGATGCTGGCGGTGTTGGCCGTCCGGTCGGGCACGAAGGTCATCACCACGGCTTTGAAGTTCAGCAAGAGCGCATCCGGTGCTGCGTTGTAGGGGCGCAGCGGTTCGCCGTCGAAGAGGCTCGGGTCAACCTCGACATTCTCGAACGCACTTTTGTCCAGAACAATGTCGCCGGCAATGGTTTTGACGCCCAGGCCCTGCACCCGGCGCAGGAGCAGCCATAGCCGCTCCGACACCAGCTTCGGGTCGCCCTGGCCCTTGATGTAGAGGTTGCCGAACAGCGTGCCGTCTCGCACTGCGCCTTCTACAAACACGGGCGTGGTCCAGGTGAAGGCGGGGCCAAGCAAGTCCAGCGCAGCGTAGGTGGTAACCAGCTTCATCACCGAAGCCGGGTTCATGCCGACATGGGCCCGGTGGCTCAGGCGCGCTGGTGCGCGGCCCTGGACATCCACCACCAGCATCGTCACCGCGTCTTTTGGCACTTTGGCGCGGGCCAGGGCGGATTCGATCTCCGCCGGGAGTGTCTGGACACCCGTTTGGGCATTGGTTTGTGCGTTGGCAACCCCGTTGACCAGGCCAAAAAGCAGCAGCAGGGCGCAGCGCGAAATCGGTTGAAAGCTCATGGCGTCCAAGTCTACAGCGGCACCTTGCCAGCGCTTTGCGCATGCCCTTGCGGCCTGCCCGGCTGGTGCGGGCCGCCGATAATCAACCCATGCGTTTTTTCAAAGGTCTTTCCCCCCGAACCGTCGGAATTTTGGCTGCCGTCGTAACGGTGCTGATCTGGACCGCGTTCATCATCATTGCCCGCGCCACCTCTGACCCGTCGCGTGGCGCGGTGCTGACGCCCTTTGACATTGTGCTGGCGCGGCTCCTGGGCGCCGGTGCCATCTTGCTGCCCTGGGGCTGGTGGCTGGTGCGTCGGGATCGGGACGCCGCTCGTCTCCTGGCGCCAGGCACGGGGCAGGCACTACCGGTCCGTGGCGAATCCCTGTTCGGCCTGTCGCCGTTGCCGCTGCGAATCACCGCCACCGTGGGCGTGTTTGGCGGCCTGCTGTACGGCTTGCTGGCCTACAACGGCTTCGTGTTTGCGCCGGCTGCCCACGCCTCGGTGCTGTTGCCGGGCAGTCTGCCGTTCTGGACCAGCCTGCTGGCCGTCTGGGTCTTGCGCGAACGCCTCACGCCCGCACGCGTGACGGGTTTGATTTTCATCGTGGCAGGTGACCTGCTGGTGGGCGGCGCGAGCCTGCTACGTGCATTTGACGGCGGCTCGGTCTGGCAGGGCGATGTGCTGTTCATGGCAGCGGCGCTGTGCTGGTCGGTGTACAGCGTGCTGGCCCGTCGCTACGCGCTGGACGCCGTGCGCGCCACCATTGCCATCACCGTCTTTGCCGCGCTGACCTATGTGCCGGTTTATGGCCTGCTGATCGCGTTCAAGGCCGTGCCAAGCCAGTTTTTGACAGCGCCTCTGGGTGACGTGCTGTTCCAGATGGTTTTTCAGGGAATGGGTTCGGTGGTGATCTCCGGCATCACATTCACCAAGATGATCCAGTATTTCGGCCCGGTGCGTTCCACCATGTTCACTGCCATCGTGCCGGGGTCGTCAGCCCTGGGCGCTGTCTACTTTCTGGGCGAGCCGCTGTCGTGGAACCTGTGGGTCGGTTTGGCCCTGGTCACCTGCGGCATCCTGTTTGGCGTGCGGTCTGCAAAAAAGACGGTGTTGGCGGGCGTTGTCCCAGCGCCGCGTCAGACGCCCGCATAATTGCCTGCACGCCGTGTGTCGCTGCGCCGCACTGAAAAAGGTGTAAAAATTAACCCGTAGGTTAATTTGTGACGCCAAACAGTGTGTAAAAATGCAAAAAACCGATAAAATAGGCCTCTAGCCCTCGTATTATATAGATAGTTTGATATTTATAATGTAGCAACTGAAATTCTCTTCGACCTTCTCTACCACCTTGAACCTGCTCGCTTTTGACACCAGTACCGACCTGCTCAGCATCGCGGTCAGCCGTGGCGGCACGCAAGCGGGGTCGCACGAACCGGTGCGGTCCTGGCAGCACAGCGGCGCGGGTGGCGCGCAGGCGTCGGGCGCACTGATCCCGGCGATTCAGGCGCTGATGCTGCAGGCCGACCTTCGTTTTGACGAGCTGGACGCCATCGCCTTTGGCAAGGGGCCAGGGTCGTTCACGGGGCTGCGCACCGCGTGTTCCGTGGCGCAGGGCCTGGCTTTTGGCGCGGGCGTGCCGGTGCTGCCGGTGGACACCTTGCTGGCGGTGGCCGAAGAAGCGCGGCATCAACGCGGCCAGACCGGGCCCCTGGGCGTGATTGCTGTGCTGGACGCGCGCATGGACGAGGTTTATGCCGCCTGCTACCAGTGGGACGGCATAGGCTGGAAGCAGTTGGGCGACGATGTGCTGACCCGGCCCGAAACGCTGCTGCAAGCGCTTGGCGCCACGGCGCACGGGGCTCTTGAGGCGCGCAACGACTGGCTGATCGCAGGCAACGCAGCGCCGGTGTATGACGCGCGCTGGCCCGTCTTGGCCGCGACGCCCGTGCAGGCCCTGCCAAGCGCCGCCGCCATGCTGCGATTGGCACCGCTGCTGCTGGCCAGCGGCCACGCGGTGCCGGCTGAGCAGGCGCTGCCGACTTACATTCGCGATAAAGTGGCGAAAACAACGCTTGAGCGCCAGACCGAAAAAGACCTCCAGTGCGCCACCTGAATTCGCTTTGACATCAAGCCCGACTTTGTGCCACGCCATGAGCGCCATCCTCAAATCGACCGAAGCCCGCTTTGAAGCGTTTCAGCCCGGTCGCCGTGACCAGCTTGAAGCCGTGATGGCCGTGGAACAGCGCGCCTACGCGTTTCCCTGGAGTCGAAACAACTTTGTCGACGCCTTGAGCGCCGGTTACCAGGCGCAATTGTTGTGGAGCGACGACACACTTCTGGCCTACTTTGTCGCCATGCAGGGGGTGGACGAAGTGCATTTGCTGAACATCACCGTTGCCCCGGAATTCCAGGGGCAGGGGTGGGCCCGGGTGTGTCTGGACGCGCTGGCGCTGTGGGCACGCGGGCAGGCGGCCCAATGGCTGTGGCTTGAAGTGCGCTTGAGCAATGCACGCGCCATCCACGTTTACCAGGCGCACGGCTTTCGCCGAGTCGGCCAGCGCAAAGCCTATTACCCGGCCGGGGATCAGCGTGAAGACGCCATCGTCATGAGCCTGAAACTTTGAAATCACCCGTATGAGCCTGGACCTCGATGATCGCCAACGCGCCATGTTGCAGGAGATGCATGTGCACGTCTGGTGGCCGCGCCCTGCAGATGCCGCAGTCCAGGCGCTGGCACCCGAGCCCGTCAAGCTTTCCGCAGCGCCTGCGCGCCAGGCCAACGCGCCACAGCGGGTTGCGCCGACCGCAGTCCAAAGCGCAGCAGGCGCCCAGCCAACCACTATGGCGACTAATCCACCAGCGCCAGGCGTCAGCGCGCGTCCGCAGGACTCAGGCATCGCCTCACTGGACTGGCCAGCGCTGCAGCAAGCGGTAGCCAATTGCCGCGCCTGCCCGTTGTGTGAAGCGCGCAAGAACACCGTGTTTGGCATGGGCGCGCCCGCCATCGAACCGCAAGCCGCGCCGCAGGTCGATTGGCTCGTGGTGGGTGAGGCACCCGATGACGAAGAAGACCGAACCGGCGAGCCATTTGCAGGCCAGGCCGGGCAGTTGCTGGACAACATGCTCAAAGCGATGGGGGTGAGCCGCCAGCACAAGGTGTTTTTGCTGTCGGTTGTCAAATGCCGCCCACCCGGCAATCGCAACCCC
>JANMCB010000486.1:0-10906 GCA_031360805.1 Rhodoferax sp. | reverse complement strand
AAAAGGCCTGCGCGACATGGGCGGAACGCTCTCGAGCGAGCATGCCCACCAGATCAGCGTGGGCGCAGAAACCCTGGCGCTCAGGGTGGCGCAGACCAGTGCCACGGCCCTGACACTGGCGCGGTTTCTGGAAGGCCATGCTTCGGTGAATCGCGTTTTTTACCCGATGCTTGAATCGCATCCGCAGCACGCCGTTGCCAAGGCGCATTTCAGTGCGGGCTCCTGGCTGATGTCGTTCGAACTGGGCGATGAAGCGGCCTGCCTGGCGTTCATCAACCGTCTCAAACTGCCGGTCGTCGCGACCGGGCTGGGCGATACGCGCACGCTGATCATCCCCGTGGCCCCCACGATTTTCTGGGAAGCGGGCGCCAAAGCCCGCGCCGAGATGGGCATTGCCGACGGGTTGATCCGCCTGTCGGTGGGCCTGGAAGATGCGGCGGACCTGCTGGCCGATTTTGAGCAGGCGCTGGGGTGATTTGGCTTGCGGTGCGCCACTGCTTCATGCCAGGTTTAGTGGCCTGAAATTTAGAATTTCATATCACCCGTGATATGAAATTAAAGCAAAAACGCTGTTAAAACGTTGATTTTCACAAAAAAGTCAAATAATACGCCTCTAGCCCTCGTATAATATAAAAAGTTTGCTATATATACGATAGTAACTTCAAAACAGGACTGCCTACAAAATCCGATTGAACCAGAGCATGGAAAGCCCGGCTGATGTGATCGCCAGGATCGCGGCCAACAGCGCCAGCAGGCCTGAAATTTCGGTTTCTTTTTTCTCCAGGCTCAGGCGTGAACTGAGCGTTTCGTAGACCTTTTTCAGGTCCTCCGCGGTGCCCGCGTAAAAGTAGTCTGCCTGGGTTTTGGTGGCGATCGCCTTGAGTGTTTCCTCATCCAGCTTGACGCGCATCGACCAGCCTTCAAAGCCGATGGTCTCGCCAGTGACGGTGCCAATGCCCACGGTGTAGACGCGCACGCCCCGGTCGGCGGCCATCTTGGCGGCTTCCATGGAATCAACCCCGGTGGTGCGCTGGCCGTCGGTCAGCAAAATGATGGCGCCCGAGGTGTAAGACCCCGGCGCAACTGGGACGAACGGCTTCTTGCCTTCTTTCACCGGTTGGTCAATCGATACGCCCTTTTGCCGCTGCCCAAACTGCATGGCGCTCAGGTCAATGCCCGCATCCGGGAACAGGGTTGCCAATGACAGCACGATGCCGTTGCCAATCGCGGTGGCGCGTTGCAACTGGAACCGGTCTATGGCCGACACCAGGTCCTCGCGGTTCAGCGTGGGCATTTGCGCCACCTGGGCCGAACCGGCAAACGCCACTATGCCGACCTTCACGTCGCGCGGCAACGCGGCCAGAAACGCCTTGGCAGCGTTTTGGGCCGCCACAATGCGGCTTGGCAAAACGTCTGTGGCGCGCATGCTGCCCGAGACATCCATGGCCAGCATGATGGTCTCCTGCTGCGACGGCAGCATCACCACCGCGAATGGGCGTGCGGCGGCCAGCAGCATGGCCGCAATGGCCAGCAGGAAAAGCAGCGGTGGGATGTGGCGGCGCACGCCCGGGCCGCTGCCCATGGCTTCACGAACTATCGAAAGGCTGGCAAACCGCAAAGCCAGCTTTTTCTTGCGCCGCATCAACCAGACGTACAGCAGCACCAGCAATGGCAGCGCCAGAAGCAGCCACAGCATCGTGGGCCAAGTGAAGCTCATGGGCATGGTTTTGGGAATTAACGTATCAAAATTCATGGGTGGCTCTCCAGTTCAGAGACGAGGGCGTCAAGCGACCTGTTTGAGGTGATCTGGCAGCTTGGCCCCGGCCCCGATACGGCTGCGGCGCTTGCGCATGTCGGTAAAGCGCAGGATGGATTGCACCAGTTCGTCATTGGTCGAAAGCTCCAGTGTGTCAACACCCGCGCGGCCCAGCGCCTGGCGCAACGCCGTTTCACGCGCCGCTGCAATCTGTGCAAAGCGCTGGCGAAATTTGGCGTTTGAGGTGTCTACCAGCAGTTGCTCGCCGCTCTCGGCGTCCCGCATGGTGACCAAGCCCAGGTCGGGCAGGTTATTTTCAAGTGGGTCGTACAAACGCACGGCCACCACTTCATGCTTTTGCGCCAGTTGACCCAGGGCCTTTTCCCAACCCGGCTCGCTGATGAAATCCGACACCACAAACACGGTGGAGCGCCTGCGCATCATGGCAGCGGCAGCTTTCAACAGCTCGTGCAAGTGCGTGGCACCTTTTTCTGCGGCTTTGGGACGTTGCTGCATGGCATGCATCAATTGCAGCACGTGGCGCCGTCCGCTGCCAGCGGGAATTACGGTGTCTACGCCCGCGCCGTACATCAACGCGCCCACGCGGTTGCCGTGGCGCGTGAGCAGGCGCGACAGCACCGCCACAAACCCGGCAGACACATTGCGCTTGCGCTGCTGGCCTGAACCGAAGTCAATGGAGGGGCTCAGGTCCAGCAAAAACCAGGCGGTCATTTCGCGGTCTTCGGTAAACACCCGCACATGAGGGATTTGCAGCCGCGCGGTGACGTTCCAGTCGATGTGCCGCACGTCGTCGTGGTGCTGGTATTCGCGCAGGTCCGCCAGGTCAATGCCGGTGCCGCGCAGCAGCGTGCGGTAATCGCCCTGCAGCAGGCCATCCAGGCGCTTGATGACGGTCCATTCGATGCGTCTCAGAACGTGCTCGGCGCCCTCCATCTGGGGAGCATTGGCCGCGTCAAGCGCAGTACCGGTCGCAGTTTTGCTTTTGCGCTTGAGAAAGTCGAACATGGCCGGGTGCCTGTAGCTTGATGTGTCACATCGGCATCAGGCGGCCAGCTTTTCGTGCGCCAGGGGCTTGGCTGGCACCGGAATTTTGGCCATGATTCTGGCCGTGATGGCGTCAGCCGTCAGACCCTCGGACAGCGCCTCATACGAGAGCACCAGGCGGTGGCGCAGAACGTCGGGCACCAGGTCGCTCATGTCTTCGGGCAACGCGTAGGTGCGCCCGCGCAGCATGGCCAGGGCGCGCGCGCCTTCGGCCAGGTTGATCGTCGCGCGCGGGCTCGCGCCAAAGGTGATGAAGCGTGCAAGGTCCTTCAGGTCGTGCTTGACCGGGTTGCGCGTGGCGGATACCAGGCGCACCGCATATTGAATCAGGCTGGGGTCAACATACACCTGCCGGCACTCGTGCTGCAACGCGGCAAGCTGCGCCGTGGTGGCCACTGCAGCGACGGTGACCGGGGCGCCGGTAACGCGCTGCACGATCACAAATTCTTCCTCGTCCGTCGGGTAGTCCACCAGCACCTTCATCATGAAGCGGTCCACCTGGGCTTCGGGCAGCGGGTAGGTGCCTTCAGTTTCAATCGGGTTCTGCGTGGCCATCACCAGAAAAGGGCTGGGCACTTTGTGGGTCACGCCGGCAATCGTCACCTGGCGTTCCTGCATGACTTCGAGCAACGCGCTCTGGACCTTGGCCGGCGCGCGGTTGATCTCGTCCGCCAGCAGCAGGTTTGTGAACACCGGCCCCAGTGAAGTCGAAAACTCGCCGGTTTTCTGGTTGTAAATGCGCGTACCCACCAGGTCGGCGGGCACCAGGTCGGGGGTGAACTGAATGCGCTTGAAATCGCCTTGAATCGTGTTGGCGAGCGTCTTGACAGTGAGTGTTTTGGCCAGCCCCGGCACGCCTTCCACCAGCAGATGCCCCTGCGCCAGCATGCCGACCATGACACGCTCCAGAAAGCGGTCTTGCCCGACCACGACCCGTTTGACCTCATAGAGAATTTTCTCCATGAGCTGGGCGGTGTCGGTGCTTTGAAGTAAGGTCTCGGACATGGGAGGTTTCCTGTTTTAAAAAGGTGGCAGACCCGCAGCAGAGGCAGCGTTTTCGATGGGCACTGCAAACCCAATGCCGATGAAGGTTCGATGCGGCGTGGGGTTCAGGATGGCGGTGACGATGCCGACGACCTGGCCGTCCATGGTCACCAGCGGGCCACCGGAATTGCCAGGATTTGCGGCAGCGTCAAACTGGATCAGGTTGCTCATTTCCTGCTTGCCCTCAGGTGAGCGAAACGACCGCTTGAGCCCCGACACCACGCCAGCGGACGCTGACGGGCCAATGCCGAAGGGGAAGCCGACGGCCAGCACCTGGTCGCCCGGGCGCAAGTCACCGGTAGAACGCATGGTGGCGGCAATCATGTCATCCGGGATTTTGTGTGCTTGCAAGACGGCCAGATCGTCCTCTGGTTTGGTGCCCGTTACAGAAGCAGTCGATTCGAGCCCATCTGAAAAAATGACCTTGATGCTCTGCGCGCCCTGCACCACGTGCAGGTTGGTCAGAATGATGCCTTTGTCGACAATCACCACGCCGGTGCCAACGCCGTGCTGGATGTCCTCTTTGCCATCTTTGCTTTTGACAAAGCCGAGCACCTGCACCACGGAGGGCAGGATCGCTTCATAGGCTTTTGCGGCGGGTGAGGGCAGTTCGGCCGTTTCAAGGGTTTTGAGAACGGCACTGTCGATGATTTCCTGGGTGATCCGGGGTGGTCCGGGGCGCAGGGTCAGCCCCAGATTGGCCACCAGCAACACCACCAACAAGGCAATCGCCGACCAGACCAGGCGGGGGTCGGCCAACGACAGGCTCCTGAGCCGGGCAAATCGCTTGCGCGGTGAGGAGGCTGCGGCAATCGGCGATTCCAGGGGGGCGGGCGCAGGGCGAACGCCGCCAGACGCCTGACTGGCCTGGCTGCTACTGCTGTAAAGGGGGGACTTTCGCATCCTGGCACCTTTGCCGTCGTTCGGTTGATACACCAGCGCAAACGGTATCACGGTTCACCCATGTTTGCACCTTCTGGCTGAAGTACCTCGTATTTGGTGGTTGCACGTGGCAATGTGGTACTTTTCGGGCATGCCCTTCTGGATCGACACCCATTGCCACCTGGATGCACCGGAATTCCAGGGGCAGTCGGTGGCCGTTCGCCAGCGCGCTGCCGACCAGAATGTGGGCCTTTGCGTGATTCCGGCCGTTGAACTGGCCAATTTTGAAGCGGTCCGCGGGCTCGCCCATACACAGGGCGACAGTTATGCGCTGGGCATTCACCCGCTGTGCGTCAAACGGGCGCAAATCGCGGACTTGGCGCTGCTGGATGCTCAATTGGTCTTGTTGCGTGACGACCCAAGGCTGGTTGCCGTGGGAGAGATCGGGCTGGACTACTTTGTGCCCGAGCTTCGCGAAAGCCCGCTCTCTGAACGCCAGGAGCATTTTTACCGCGAGCAGTTGCGCCTGGCCAAGCAGCACAGATTGCCGGTGATTTTGCATGTACGCCGTTCGGCGGATCGTCTGCTCAAACATTTGCGCGCTCTGGCGCGAGACGGCTACCGATGGAGCGGCATCGCACATGCCTTCAATGGCAGCGAGGTCCAGGCGCGGGAATTCATCAAGCTTGGGTTCAAGCTGGGGTTTGGTGGCACGGTGACATTTGAGGCTGCCAATGCCATTCGGCACCTCGCCAGGGTGTTGCCACTGGATTCGCTGGTGATGGAAACCGACGCCCCGGACATTCCGCCCCATTGGCTTTACAAAACCATGGCAAAGCGCACAGCCGGCGAGCCCCAAGGCATCAATGAGCCAGGCGAGCTGCCGCGAATCGCCAAAACCATCGCGGCGTTACGCGAAATGAGCGAAGCCGATTTGATGGCGGCCACCTACAACAACGCATTGACGGCCTTGCCCCGGCTTCAGTTTGCAGTGGCGGCAGCTTCGCGTTTGGCTGGGCCGAAAGGCGTTTCGGGCACCGGGTAGCCCGCCGCCCTGAAGGTGCTGACCACGGCCTTGTGGGTGTCAAAAAACACTTGCGCGTAATGGTCTGTGTGGGTGTATGGCCGAATGCACAAGAGCGGGCCTTCTTGTGTGAAGCGCAGTATTTCAACCTCCGGGGGCGGGCTGCTGACCACATTGGGGATGCCCGAGATCGCCGTTTTAAGGCGGGCAATGGCGTCAATGACATCCACCCCATGCGCCAGCGTCGCCTGGCACTCTACGCGACGGCACGGCAGGGCGCTGAAGTTCTGGATCGTCCCAGAAAAGACCGTGTTGTTGCCGATGATGGTGGTCACGTTGTCTCCAGTGATCAATGTGGTGCCAAACAGGCCGAGTTCCTTCACCATCCCGGTGACGCCACCGGCTGTGACGACATCGCCTACTTTATAGGGCCGAAGCACCTGCATAAAGACCCCGGCCGCAAAATGCGTCAGCAAACCACCCCACGCGGTACCGATGGCCAGCCCGGCACCTGCCAACAATGCGGCGAATGACGTTGTCTTGACGCCAAAAATCTCCAGCACCGCCACAATCAGGACGATGTTCAGAATCACCGAAATGATGGACTTGAGGTAGTTGGACAGCGTCAGGTCAATTTTCCCGCCGCGCTGCAATGCGGTAGCCATCAGTCGCATACTCAGGCTGATCAACCAGCGCCCGACGATCCAGGCCGCCAATGCGCCCAGGATTTTCAGCCCGATCTCGCTACCCTGGGTGGTTAGTAAGAGCAATGTGGATTCAAAATTCATAGTCCTTACCCGATCAAAAATCAGTCCGCATGGTGACAAAAAACGGGCAGGTCGAAAAGTCCCTTGTGGGTTGATTGGGGTCTTTTGCGTGACGCGCCACAGCCTGAGGATAATGCCCTGATCTTGAATAAACGCAAATTCACTCTTCCCGAAGTCAACTTCTCGGATGACGGACCAATTCGTCATCTGCACCTTGGCACCCAGTGGATTCAGGGCTCCATGGCGCTGGATGCCCCAACCGACCTGGTCCATGAATACATTCAGCGCATGATGGCCTGGTTGCTGTTTGTTGATGTTTTGACGGTGTCCAAAAGGCAGGCCATGCAACTTGGCCTGGGTGCGGCGTCCCTGACGAAGTTCTGCCACAAGGTATTGCGAATGAAAACCACGGCGATTGAGATCAACCCGCAGGTGGTGATGGCCTGCCGTGGCTGGTTCAAGCTGCCTGCAGACAACAGCCGCACCCAAGTGGTTTTGGCGGATGCGTCGCTTGAAATTCAAGACCCGAAATGGTGGGGTACCGTGGACGCCCTGCAGATCGACCTGTACGACCATGAAGCGGCAGCACCTGTGCTCGACAGTGAGGCGTTTTATAGCGATTGCAGGCGTTTGCTGACGCCAGACGGGTGTTTGACCGTCAATCTGTTTGGTCGCTCGTCAAGCTACCAGCAGAGTGTCGACAAGCTTGCCAGTGCGTTTGGTCGCGAGGCAATTTGGGCGTTCAAGGCCACCCGTGAAGGAAACACGGTGGTGCTCGCCCAGCGGACGCCCTCGCGCCCCAACCGTGCGGTGCTGATGGCCCGCGCAGAAATCATCCAGGCGCAGTGGGGCCTGCCGGCCCTGCAATGGGCACGCGTCCTCAAACCAGTGTCGCCCGTCTTGCCATGACAACATTGCCCAAACCCGCCAAGGTGCAAAAAACCAGCTACGTCGGTCCCGTGGATTGGCGTCTGCTGGTGAAGTGGCTGCAGGCAGATGGCGTGATTGCCCAGGACGAGGCTGCAAGAACCATCTCGCGCTGTGCGCAGGCCGAAAGTGCGCAGCATCCGTTGCTGCGCCTGGCCAGCGTCTCGATGCGCCGCGCAAGTGACGGCAAGCCGCTGGACGTGGAGATGCTGTCCCAGTGGCTGGCGGGCTGGGCGGCGCTTGATTACCTTCGCATTGACCCGCTCCGGGTTGATGTAGGCAAGGTGGCAGACACGATGAGCGCTGGCTACGCCGAGCGTCACAGAATATTGCCGGTGCAGGTCACCCCGACAGAAATTGTCATCGCCACGGCAGAGCCCTTCGTCACCGATTGGGTCACGGAGGTCGAGCGCCAATCCAAACGCACGGTTCGCCGGGTGGTGGCCAATCCGCAGGACATTCACAAGTTCACGGTGGAGTTTTTCGCGCTTGCCAGATCCGTGCGCATGGCCATGAAGGCGGGCGGTGCCAGCACCGGCGCCAGCTTCGAGCAACTGGTTGAGTTGGGCAAAGGGAACAAGCAGCTTGATGCCAATGACCAGAGCGTGGTGCAGGTGGTGGACTGGCTGTGGCAATACGCGTTCGATCAGCGTGCCAGCGACATTCACCTGGAACCCCGGCGCGAGCAGGGGGTGATCCGCTTTCGGATTGATGGTGTTCTGCACCCGGTCTACCAAATGCCGATGGGCGTGCTCAATGCCATGACAGCACGCATCAAGCTGCTTGGGCGAATGGACATTGTGGAAAAGCGCCGCCCGCAAGATGGCCGCATCAAGACCCGAAACCCGCGCGGCGACGAAATTGAGATGCGTATTTCAACCCTGCCAACCGCCTTTGGCGAAAAGATGGTGATGCGCATTTTTGACCCGGACAATGCCGTCAAGGACCTTGATGCGCTCGGGTTTTCTCCGCATGACGCAAAACGCTGGGAGCATCTGGTGAAGCGGCCGCACGGCATCGTACTGGTAACGGGCCCGACCGGCTCGGGTATAACCACGACCCTGTACGCGACCCTGAAACGTATCGCCACCGAGGAAGTCAATGTGAGCACGGTGGAGGACCCGATCGAGATGATCGAGCCCGCCTTCAACCAGACGCAAGTCCAGCCCCAGCTTGATTTTGGCTTCCCGGAAGGGCTTCGTGCGCTCATGCGGCAGGACCCGGACATCATCATGGTGGGCGAAATCAGGGACCTGCCAACGGCCGAAATGGCGGTTCAGGCAGCGCTGACCGGCCACCTGGTCTTTTCAACACTGCACACCAACGATGCGCCGTCTGCGGTCACCCGGCTTCTGGAGCTTGGCATTCCGTCCTATTTGATCAACGCCACCCTGCTGGGTGTGCTCGCGCAGCGTCTGGTGCGCACCCTTTGCAAACTGTGCAAGGCGGCAGATGACACCACGCCGCTGGAGGCGCTGGGTGAAATCGTCAAGCCCTGGAACATCAGCGGAGGCTACAAGCCGTTTCGACCGGTAGG
The DNA here is from genome assembly GCA_031360805.1 of Rhodoferax sp. Taxonomy (GTDB): domain Bacteria; phylum Pseudomonadota; class Gammaproteobacteria; order Burkholderiales; family Burkholderiaceae_C; genus JANYCG01. The sequence continues at coordinate 1,904 of JANMCB010000486.1, read as the reverse complement.
TTGCGTTGACTGCCGCATGACCGGGTTCATGGGCCGCATGGGCCTGTATGAATTGCTCACAGTCAGCGAAGCCTTCAAGGACCGGGTCAGCCACGAGCCGAACCTTGATGCCTTGAAGCGTCAGGCGATTGCTGACGGCATGCGCCCGTTGCGCCTGGCAGGCGCCCTGAAAGTCGCCGAGGGCCAAACCGTCATTGAAGAAGTGCTGACTTCCACACCGCCACTTTCCTGATCGGCAAGGGCGAAGCTATTGTTTGAGCCGCATAGGTGGAATCCACAAGGGTTCGACAGGGCGTTTCAAGGCAGAATCCAAAGGCGTAAAACTTATAAGGAGATTGGTATGGGCATCAAAAGTCAAAAAGACTTTTTCGCGGGCCTTTTGTTTCTCGTCGTCGGCATCGCGTTTGCGTTGGGCGCGAGGACCTACAACGTGGGCACCGGCGCACGCATGGGCCCCGGCTACTTTCCCTTGATGCTGGGCATCGTACTGGCTCTGCTTGGTGCCGTGGAAATCGTGAAGGCTCTGATTATTGGAACCAAAGGTGGCGACAAGATCGGCAGTTGGGCGTGGCGACCCATTGTGTATGTGCTGGGTGCGAACCTTGCCTTCGGCGTGCTGCTCGGCGGTCTGCCCAGCATCAAAGTGCCTGCGATGGGAATGATTCTGGCAATTTACGCCCTCACGATCATTGCCAGCATGGCGGGCGAAAAATTCAAACTCAAGGATGTTTTGATTCTCGCAACCATTCTGGCGGTAGGCAGCTACCTGGCGTTCATCGTGCTGCTCAAGCTGCAGATTCCGGTGTGGCCTTCTTTCATTACCGGTTGAGGAAAAACAAATGGATCTGATTAACAACCTCGCACTGGGTTTTGGCGTTGCCTTTACGCCCATCAATCTGCTGTACGCCTTCATTGGCTGCATTTTGGGAACCTTGATTGGCGTTCTTCCAGGCATAGGACCGGTTGCGACCATCGCAATGTTGCTGCCAGCAACCTATGCGTTGCCACCCGTTTCGGCCTTGATCATGCTGGCCGGCATTTATTACGGCGCGCAATACGGCGGTTCAACCACAGCCATTTTGGTAAACCTGCCGGGAGAATCGTCCTCGGTGGTCACTTGTATTGACGGCTACCAAATGGCCCGAAATGGGCGAGCGGGGCCGGCCTTGGCGGCGGCGGGCCTTGGCTCATTTTTTGCAGGCTGCGTCGGCACATTGATTCTGGCGGCGTTTGCGCCACCCTTGACCGAACTGGCATTCAAATTTGGCCCGGCCGAGTACTTTTCGCTCATGATTCTGGGCTTGATCGGCGCGGTGGTTCTGGCTTCGGGCTCTTTGCTCAAGGCAATCGGAATGATCGTGCTGGGTCTCCTGTTGGGGCTGGTGGGTACCGACGTGAACTCAGGCGTGGCGCGCTTCAGTTTTGACATTCCGGAGCTGACCGACGGCATTGGTTTTGTGGTGATCGCCATGGGTGTGTTTGGCTACGGCGAGATCATCAGCAATTTGTCGGTGCCCGAGGAGGACCGCGAAGTCTTCACCGCCAAGGTCAGCGGACTGTTTCCCACCAAGCAGGACTTTAAGGACATGACGCCGGCCGTCTTGCGCGGTACGTTTTTGGGCTCTGCCCTGGGGATTTTGCCCGGCGGGGGCGCCCTGCTGGCTGCGTTTGCTGCTTATGCGCTTGAAAAGAAGATTCCCATGAAGCCCGGCGAAGTGCCGTTTGGAAAAGGCAACATCCGGGGCGTTGCAGCCCCTGAGTCCGCCAACAATGCCGGTGCACAAACCTCGTTCATTCCGCTGCTGACACTGGGCATTCCACCCAATGCCGTGATGGCCTTGATGGTGGGTGCCATGACCATCCACAACATTCAGCCCGGCCCGCAGGTCATGACCAGCAACCCG
>JANMCB010000427.1:0-2383 GCA_031360805.1 Rhodoferax sp. | reverse complement strand
TACCAACTAACGGAGACATCCATGACCGATCACAAATCCCCCCGCCGCCGCAGCCTGATCAAGGGCGCTGCGGTCGCCGCAGGCGCAATGTCTGCGCCGATGCTGGCAACCGCCCAGACAACCACCTCATTGCGCTTTCAGAGCACCTGGCCTGCGAAAGACATTTTTCACGAGTATGCCAACGACTTTGCCAAAAAGGTCAACGACATGGCTGGCGGCAAACTCAAGATTGAAGTGCTGCCATCGGGTTCCGTGGTGCCGGCATTTCAGTTGCTCGAAGCCGTGAACAAAGGCACGCTCGATGGCGGCCACGGTGTGGTGGCGTACCACTACGGCAAAAACAATGCCTTGGCGCTTTGGGGCTCTGGTCCGGCTTTCGGCATGGATCCGAACATGGTGCTGGCCTGGCACAATTTTGGTGGCGGCAAGGCGCTGCTGGACGAAATCTACAAAGCCATCAACATGGACGTCGTCTCCTACCTTTACGGACCCATGCCAACGCAGCCGCTGGGCTGGTTCAAGAAGCCCATCGCCAAAGTGGCTGACCTGAAGGGTCTGAAATTCCGTACCGTGGGCTTGTCTGTTGACATTTTCACGGCGATGGGGACGTCTGTGAACCCGTTGCCTGGTGGCGAAATCGTGCCTGCGCTGGACCGCGGCCTGATCGACGCAGCCGAGTTCAACAATGCCACCTCGGACCGAATTTTGGGCTTCCCCGATGTGGTCAAAAATTGCATGCTTCAGAGCTTTCACCAAAGCGGTGAGCAGTTCGAGATTCTGTTTAACAAGACGAAGTACAACGGTCTGCCGCAGGAGCTTCGCTCCATCATTGACTACGCCGTGCAGGCCGCCAGTGCTGAAATGAGCTGGAAAGCCATCGACCGCAATTCCAAAGACTACGACGAGATGAAGAAGCAGGGCATCAAGTTTTACAAGACGCCCGATGCCGTGCTCAAGACACAGCTTGAAGTGTGGGACAAGATAATTGAAGCGAAGGGCAAGGAAAATGCGCTGTTCCAAAAAGTGATTGACTCACAGCGCGCCTATGCCCAGCGCGCCATCCCTTGGCAAAATGACTACATGGTCGATTTCAAAATGGCCTACAACCATTCATTTGGCAAGAAAAAAGGTTGATCGGCCAGTTTTCGACCAGTTGTTTAAGTAGGGTTAATCGACCAAGATCGTCGGCCCGGCCATCCATATTTGCTGGATGGCCCTTTTTTTTGTTACGCGCGGGCTGACCTGCTGGCGTGGGAGTTTTCATGACAGTTCAAAAAATTCTTCACACGGCTGACCATATCAGCACCTGGGTCGGCAAGGCGGCTGCCTGGCTGATCGTGGTGTTGATGCTGGTGGTGTGTGCCGAGGTCTTCAAGCGGTACGCGCTCAATGCGCCCACCGCGTGGATTTTCGATGTCAACAACATGCTTTATGGCACCTTGTTCATGTTGGGCGGGGCTTATACCCTGGCCCACGATGGGCACGTTCGGGGCGATTTTTTTTACGGCAACATGAAGCCCCGCACCCAGGCCAAAGTTGATCTTGTCCTGTACTTCGTGTTTTTCATTCCCGGCATCGCCGCGCTGACCTGGGCAGGCTGGACTTATTTCAACGAGTCGCTGGCGATGCGCGAGCAAACCTTCAACGCCACCCCGATTCCACTTTACCCCTTCAAATTTGTGATCCCGGTGGCCGGCGCCATTGTGCTGATGCAGGGCGTTGCCGAGATCATCCGATGCATCGTGTGCATCAAGACCGGCGTATGGACGCCGCGCCTCAAAGACGCGCAGGAATCAGACGTCGTCGCCCAGCAATTAGCGGGCAGCGAGTTTGTGGACGAGGAAGCCAAGGCGCTGGCTATTGAGCAATCCAAAACGGTGAAAGGCTAAGCCATGAGCAACGCAGCACTTGGCATGACGATGCTTTGCCTCATCGTGGTGGTCATCATGATGGGTTTCCCTACAGCTTTTACGCTGATGGGCTTGGGGATGGTGTTTGGCTACATTGCCTTCTACAACCCGGCCGCAAGTTTTCTGGACAACCGGGTTTTCGACTTGATGGTGCAGCGCGCCTTTGGAGCCATGACCAACGAGACGCTGCTGTCCATTCCGCTCTTTGTGCTAATGGGTTACGTGATGGAACGCGGCGCGCTGGTGGACAAAATGTTTCACAGCGTGCAACTCGCGTTTCGAAGCGTGCCGGGGTCGCTGGCGGTCACCACCTTGATCATTTGCACCTTTTGGGGCATCGCCAGCGGACTGGTGGGTGCGGTCGTGGTGTTGATGGGTGTGATTGCAATGCGGCCCATGCTCAACGCGGGCTACGACACGCGCTTGGCCGCAGGCGTGATTACCGCCGGGGGCACGCTGGGTATCCTGATTCC